>DBWK01000103.1:0-2370 GCA_002308875.1 Treponema sp. UBA1240 | reverse complement strand
ACGGCAAAATCGCCGCTGCCGGCACCGCTGCAAAAAATACAGCCGCGCGTATCAAGCGTGCCGTCGCGCGTGGGACAGGTACACCCTGCGTCAAGCGAAATCTTGTAGGTTTTACAGTGAAACAAAGACTGATAAAACTGATTTGCCGTCATACTACAGCTTAAAAATGCTGATTTGTTCCTTCATCTTTTCAACAGCGGTATTGCTTCTGAAAATACTGTCGTTTACGGATTCAAACGCATCTGAAAGGGTTCGTGAGTTCCTGCTGTTTTCATCAAGAGCATTTGCAATATTCTCCGTTGATTCAACAAGAACATTAAACGCCGAAGCCATAGATTCAGCTGCTTCCCTCTGCTTTTGCGACAAATCCTTTATACGTCCGATTGCACTTACAATCTCGCCTGACGAAATAATCATGTCCCTGGCACCCGTACGCTGTTTTTCCATTGAAGCAGAAATTGTTTCTATAAGTTTTGAAGTTTGTTCAACATCGGCGCTTATGCTTTCAAAGGCTTTTCCGGCAGCTGAGATAGAAGCAACACCAAAGTCAACCTTTTCAACCATATCTTTGATGTATGTCTGAATTTCCTTTGCACTCTTAGAAGAAGACGCCGCAAGGGAACGAACCTCATCCGCAACAACGGCAAATCCCGCACCGAACTCGCCGGCATGAGCGGCTTCAATGGCGGCGTTCATTGCAAGCAGGTTTGTCTGCGATGAAATCTGCTGAATGACCTTTATTATTTCCTGAACTTCGTGCGATGAAGTTTGTATTTCCGCAATGGATTTTACTGCAGCAGAAAGAGCTGTAGCACCGGAAGAACTGGACTTTTGAAGGTTTTCCGAATACGAATTTGCCTTTTCAGACATTTCAGCAACGGAACTGATGTTTGCCGCCATTTCGCCTATGGCATTGGAACTTTGATGCACGGAATCAGTCTGCAGCAAAACCTGTTCTTCCACAAAGCGCGCACTTTCGGCTATCTTTTTTATATTCTCGCTGTTATCAGCAATCAACCTGTTCTGATTGTTGCCTTCCTCATATATCCGCAATATGGATTCTTTCATTGCACAATGAGCTTTATTGGAATTGTCCGCCGCACCGGTCAACAGCTGAACAGCATCGGTTGTCATATTAGTTTCGTTTATAAGGTTTTTAACAAGAACCGAAAGCTGGTCAAGAAAACCGTTCAATTTTTCAGTAAAATTACCAAAATCATCGTTCATCGAGATATTTATGCGCGAGATTAGATCGCCGTTTTCACCAAGCTCCGAGATGATTTTTGTATTTTCTTTTATACGCCTGCGGATTTCCAAAGCAACAAGGTTTATTGTGGCAATACATGGAATAAAAGACCCCACAACAGCTTTTATACTGCTTATATAGTATTCGGCGTAAATATCACTCACGGGTTCGCCCTGATTGTAAATCAAGCCGTAAGGAGCCGTAAAACTGTTAACACCCATAAAAATCAGAGTAACTGCGGAAACTGCGATGATTCTTGAACTGAACGGAGAAAACCGTTTTTTGCCGAATTCTTTCAGCGACCTGATTTGCAGCAACTTACGGTCTTCTGACATAAAGTTGCTCAAGGCAAAAATTTCATAGAAAGCTGCCATAGTTCCTACAAGGGTTGCCTGAACCATTGTAAGAATAAGTCTTGACGCAATCGGCGGAGTATCTTTTATTACACATACTCCCAGAATGAGAACAATTCCCTGTCCTACAAAAAATCCTATTACATTTGTAAGGATAACAAAGAAAACAACCTTTGAGTATGCTTTAAGAGCTTTATCTTTTTCTTCCGAGGTAACGGTTCCGCCGTTTCTGAGCTTTTTGACGGTTTTTTCGTAGGGAATAAGAGCTCTGAAAATAAATGCGCCGATAACAGCAGCAAGAACTAAAGTAGATATAAGGGAAAGTGCCAGTCCCGACCAATAAGCCTGCATATTCCTGTACATAAAGTCCAGAGCCAGCCACCTTAAAAAGAACATACCAAAAAGACTTATTCCAAAGAATGTAATCAAATACTTTTCTGTTAATCGCATTCTATAATTTTATATCCGCATTTTTCACCTGTCAAGAAAACAAAGGTCGTGTATAAACCTTGCAAAAAATACACTACAGGTGTATAGTATTTTTATGCGACGAACAGGACATGCGGATCTGCCCCTGCACACAGGAACTGTGCCACGGTGGCTTGCAGACAGAATGAAGACGCTTGGAACACTTATAATTGAATCACTGGTTCTGAATTTCGGCAAAAACGAAGTTCTGCTGCGACTCAGCGACCCGTTCTGGTTTCAGTCGTTCGGTGCGGTTCTCGGCATGGACTGGCATTCTTCAGGCATAACAACAAGTGTAATGTA
>DBWK01000084.1 GCA_002308875.1 Treponema sp. UBA1240 | reverse complement strand
GCCTGCCCTATGATTATAGGTCCTGAGCCGATTATTAAAACTTTGTGAATATCTTTATTTAGTGGCATGAAAAGCCTCCATCATCGACATAAACTTATCGAACAAAAAGTTGGTGTCGTGCGGACCGCCGCATGCTTCCGGGTGAAACTGCACGCTGAAAGCCGGAATGTCGGTGTAGGTTATTCCTTCGCATGTATTGTCGTTGAGGTTGATAAAGCTCAACTTGGCACATGGAGGCAACGAGCCTTCGTCTGTCTGAACGGCGTAACCGTGGTTCTGGCTTGTAATGTAAACGCGCCCTGTCTCAAGGTCTTTTACAGGGTGGTTGCCGCCTCTGTGACCGTATTTGAGCTTGCTTGTCTTTGCGCCGCGCGCCAGTGCAAGCATCTGATGCCCAAGACAAATGCCAAAAATCGGAATTGTGCCGTTGTCGCAGAGCTTGGTGATTTCCGTAATAACGCCTGTGTTTTCAGCAGGGTCGCCCGGGCCGTTGCTCAGCATTATGCCGTCAGGCGCAAGCGCAGCAACTTCTTCGGCTTTTGTATCATACGGAACGACCGTAACTGTGCAACCGCGCTTTTCAAGCTCACGCTGAATGTTTGCCTTTGCACCAAAATCGAAGAGAACAATATGCTTACCTTTGCCGGTCGTTTCAGCATGTTCGATTACTGCGCCGTCTTGCACACTTTTTACGGCATCCACAATCTGATAGCTTTTGATTTTTGCCAGTACCGCATCCACATTCGGGCAAGTTTCATCGCCGCTTACAATCATGCCGTTCATAACACCGGCTTCGCGCAGCTTTTTTGTGAGTGCGCGTGTATCAATTCCGCAGATGCCGACGATTCCATGCTTTTTCAGAAAGTCGTCAAGTATGCCGCCGCATCTGAAGTTCGACGGCTCATCGCAAAGCTCACGCACAATATAGCCTCGTACCCACGGTTTTTTACTTTCAAAATCTTCGGGAATCACACCGTAGTTTCCAATCAGCGGAAAAGTCTGCGTAACAATCTGTCCGTAGTAGCTGGGGTCTGTAAGCGTTTCAAGATAACCCGTCATACCGGTGGTAAAAACTGTCTCACCGATTGTTGTACCGGTTGCGCCAATTGCGTTTCCTTCAAAAACTGTGCCGTCTGCAAGAATCAAAAATGCTTTGCTCATAACAGACCTTTAATAAGCATCATCGTGTACTCCGGCTATAGCGCGTCCGCTTGGCTCATCCATATTCTTCCATGCGGCGTCCCATTCCAAAGCTTTTGCGGTTGAGCAGGCAACACCGGCTTCGTGCGGAACACATTTTGCCGCACTGTCGCTTGGGAAAAGGCGGCTGTATATTTCGCGGTAATAGTATTCTTCTTTTGTCTTTGGGGGATTTACAGGGAAGCGGTTTTCGCGGCGTGCAAATTCGGCGTCGCTAACCTTTTCTTCGGTTATGCGCTTGAGCGTATCAATCCAGTTGTAGCCTACGCCGTCACTAAACTGCTCTTTCTGCCGCCATGCAATGCTCTCAGGAAGCAAATCTTCAAATGCTTTGCGTAAAATCCATTTTTCTATACGCTGTTTACCGTCCGGCAGGCGGATACTCATCTTGTCGGTCGGGTTCAAGCTCATCGCAATATCTATAAAATCTTTGTCGAGGAACGGTACGCGACCTTCAACGCCCCATGCCATAAGGCTCTTGTTTGCGCGCAGACAGTCGTAAAGGTGAAGCTTGCTCATCTTGCGCACAAGTTCTTCGTGGAATTCCTGCGCGTTCGGCGCTTTATGAAAGTACAAATACCCGCCGAAAAGCTCGTCACTGCCCTCGCCTGAAAGTACCATTTTGATACCCATGGATTTGATGACACGTGCAAGCAGATACATCGGCGTACTTGCGCGTACAGTCGTGATATCATAAGTTTCTATGTGATAGATTACATCTGGCAGAGCGTCGAGTGCCTCTTGAATTGTAAAGTGAACCTCGTGATGAACGGTACCGATGTAATCGGCAGCTTTTTGCGCGGCAACAAGGTCGGGGCTTCCTTCAAGACCGACTGCAAAACTGTGGAGCTGCGGCCACCAGGCGGCTTCCCTGCTGTCTGTTTCTACACGCTTTTTGCTGTATTTTTGCGTGATTGCTGCGATTATTGAAGAATCCAAGCCGCCCGAAAGCAGAACACCGTACGGAACATCGCTCATAAGCTGTGCTTTTACAGCGGCTTCCAAACCGTTGCGCACTTTTTCGATTACGGACGGGTTAATGACTTCGCCTTTGTCGTCAGTAGCGCGCGGTGAAGCTTTTACCGTGTTGTATGTTTCCCAGTCACGCTTGTACCAGCGTACCGGTTTTGCAACATTATTGCCGGACTTGCCCTCACAACCTGACCACAAATAACAGCCGTTAGGGAATTCTTCGATTGTCTGGCACTCACCTTCAAGGGCTTTGAGCTCACTTGCAACGTAGAAGCGGCCGGCTTTGTCCCAACCCTGATAAAGCGGAATAACGCCTATTTCGTCACGTGCAACAAGGTATGCATCATGTTCGCTGTCGTAAAGCGCAAATGCAAAGATACCGGAAAGCTTTTCTATCATCGCGGTAAAGTCACCGGAATCGCGGTATCTTTTGTACAGCGGAATAATAACTTCGCAGTCGCTTCCTGTGCGGAAATTATACTTACTGGCGAATTCTGCACGAAGAGCCTTGTGGTTATAGATTTCGCC
>DBWK01000102.1 GCA_002308875.1 Treponema sp. UBA1240 | reverse complement strand
GGATTCAAAAATATAGCTTCAGGCTGTGATTTGATTGCAAAAGGTGATTTTTCAAAAAAATATCCGGACTCTTATACAAAAGAACTTTCGCTCCTTGCAAATGGCTTTAATCTCTTTTCCGAACGTCTGCAGGGCATAATCGGAAGTATGAGACAATCAAAAGTCTCTCTAAATGATGCCGGAAGCAAGCTTGGAAATACGACGAGTGATGTTATGGCAGCGATAGAGCAGATTAGCGTAAGTATCAAAAACCTTGGCGGAAACTTGAAAAGTCAGAATACGAGTGTTGAACAGACCTCTCAGAGTATTAAAAAGATTTTGGACAGCATTCATTCACTCGAAACATTGGTATCCGAACAGGCTCAGTCGGTACAGGGTGCTTCAACCGCAGTTGAACAGATGATTGGAAACATCAGCGAAGTAAACCGCTCAGTGGACAAAATGGCAGTTTCGTTCGGAACCTTGCAGTCGGATGCGGAAGAAGGTGCAAAGACACAAAGTGAACTTCAGTCACAGATTAGTGAGATTGAAAAGCAGTCTAAGCTTTTGAGCGAAGCAAACGCTGTAATTGCAAATATTGCAAGCCAGACAAACCTGCTTGCCATGAACGCGGCGATTGAGGCTGCACATGCCGGTGAAGCAGGTAAGGGCTTTGCGGTTGTTGCAGATGAAATCCGCAAACTGAGCGTAACTTCCAGTACACAGTCAAAGACAATCGGTGAACAGCTCAAACGCATTCAGGGGACAATCGAAACCGTCGTTGCTGCAACACAGCGTGGTGTTCAGGGCTATGCGCATCTTGCAACCGAAATCCACGAAACCGACACACTCGTACAGCAAATAAAAGCAGCCATGACGGAACAACAGGCAGGTTCCGTTCAGATTACGGAAGCGCTTCACGGAATGAATGAAAGTACGCAGCAGGTACAAGACGCGTCGCAAGCTATGACAGCTGACAGCCGTGCGATTATGGAGGCTGTCGGTGCATTGCATAAAGAAACGGATACAATAAAGCAGGGAATGGATGAGATGGGATACAGCGCTGAAAAAATTCAGGTTACGGGCGACGCTTTGTCTGAGATTTCCGTTCTCATGGAAAACTCCATTGATGAAATAGGCTGGCAGGTTGACCAGTTTGAAGTTTAGCTTATTTATTCAGCAAACCAAGCGGAATTGGGCTGATCAAGTTTTTACGGCATAATGCCGATATTTTTGAATTATAGGGTCTGAAATAATTTCAGTTTCCGAGGAGAACTGTTCATGAGGTTTATGTTTAAACCAATTTTGCTTTTACTTCTTTTTTTTATGCTCCTTTCTTTTGCGGGCGCTCAGGAGTTTTCTGCCGGATCAGGTGGTGATATAGAAGGAATTCTTAAGAGGGGAAAATTAGTTGTTGCGATTACTGCCGTAGACCAGCCGCCTTTTTATTTTGTTGATAAAAACGGCAAACTTAGGGGATATGACATAGACCTCGCTTCCAAAATGGCTGATGAACTTGGGGTTAAGCTTGAAATAACCCGTGATGCTCCTGCGTTTAACGATTTGGTAACACTGGTAGCATCAGGAAAAGCTGATATGGCGGTTTCCAAACTGAGCCGAACCCTTTCAAGGGCTAAAACGGTTAAATTTTCAACACCGTACATGACATTCAAACAGGGACTTTTATTCAACCGTCTGCAGCTGGCAAAAGTTGCAAGCGAAGAAGAAATCAACAATTATGTAAGGGATTACAGGGGCGTAATCGGGGTTATAGCTAATTCGTCTTATGCAAATTATGCAAAAATAAACTTTCCGCATGCACATGTAAAGGAATTCCCCACTTGGGATGCGGCGGTAAAGGCTTTGACAAACGGCGAAGTTCTTTCCGTTTACCGTGATGAACTTGAAATAAAAAAAGTTCTGTCTTCCATTCCGCAAAGTTCTCTTATTCTAAAACCTGTGTATTTTACGGATCTTACAGACCCGATAGCAGTAGCCGTAAAAAATGAAAATTCGCAGCTTCTTTACTGGGTGAATATTTTTCTTGAAAATCAAAAAAAGATGACGGCGGATGAAATCCTTTCAACTTATGCAAATCAATAGGAGCTTTTCCCATGTTCGGTAAAATATTAAAAAATCCAATAACCATTTTTATTTCCGTTGTATTGGGAATTATCTTCGGCTTTTATGAAAAAGATATAGCTCTGTCCTGGGGAGTAATCGGTGATGTTTATCTGAATCTTTTTCAGATGACGGTTATTCCTATTTTGGTTACTTCCATTGTTGCAAGCCTTGCCAAGCTGATGAAGGACAAGAATGCCCGTAGTCACATATTAAAAATTATTTTTGTCTTTATTCTGGTTCTTACAGCAACTTCCATTTTTGGTACAGTAGCCGGTCTTGTTGGTCGTCCCGGTGAAGATCTTGGTGAATCAACAACGGAAGTTCTTGACAGCATAATAAAGGATTCGTCTGACACTTCTCAGGATGAAATGGCTCTTTACGATGCTTCAAAAGATACCGGTACAAAAAAATCTTCAATAGTCGATTTTTTTGTAAACATTGTTCCTGCAAACATTTTTAAGGCTTTCAGCAACGGTTCAATTCTTCAGCTTGTATTCTTCAGTATTATTTTTGGTATTGCCATAGGCTTTTTGAGCGAAGATTCTTCCGCACGGCTTATAAACGCGGTAGTGTCGCTTAAAGATTCTTTCCAAAAACTTATAAGCTGGACAATGTATGGTCTGCCTGTAGGATTGATTTTTCTTATGGGAAAACAGATTGCACAGGTTGGTGTAGAAATCCTTCTGGCGATGGTAAAGTTCGTTGTTGTCTTTTACCTTGCCGGTCTGGCTGCAGTCCTTATCAGTACATTTATAATCTGGGTAAAATCAGGAATAAAAAACCCGTTTAAAGTCATTAAAAAAATCTTAGATCCGATTATCATTTCGTTTGCAACGCGAAACAGCTTTGCCGCGCTTCCTTCATCAATTGCAGCATTAAAGAGTCTCGGTTACAAGGCTAATATGGTAGACCTTGTTTTTCC
>DBWK01000071.1:21008-21304 GCA_002308875.1 Treponema sp. UBA1240 | reverse complement strand
GTTTTTTCCTTGAGACCGCCAATCGGCAAAACCTGTCCGGTCAACGAAAGCTCACCTGTCATTGCGAATGCGGGCTTAATCCTTTTGTTGCGAATAAGCGACAAAAGTGCAGTTGCCATCGTAATTCCGGCGGAAGGTCCGTCTTTAGGAGTTGCGCCCTCAGGAACATGCAGATGGATAAGATGATCATCAAACCAGTTTTTTTTGCAGATTTTGTTCTTTACAACATAATGTCTTACCCAGGTGAGCGCAATCGCAGCAGATTCTTTCATTACATCACCAAGCTGACCGGTAAG
>DBWK01000071.1:436-20931 GCA_002308875.1 Treponema sp. UBA1240 | reverse complement strand
GGCTTGTCCGCTTTTTTAACTTCGCTTTCGTCAAAAACAGGATTTCCGAGATAATGCTTTAAATCCTCACGTAGTATTTCCTTTTTCCGTGTTAGAACTTCTTCCGAAGGCTCTTTTGCTTTTGACTTTTTGCCGTCTTCCTGAACAAAAAGTTCCGCGGCGTATTTGCGGTGAATTTTATCCAGATTTTTCTCAAAATTACGTACACCTGCTTCGCGGGCATAAGAATTTGCTATCTCAAGCAGAACAGCTTTTGAATAAGAAACCTGATTTTTTTGGAGACCGTTTTTTTCAAGACTGCGTGGAACAAGATATTTTTTTGCTATTTCAACCTTTTCCTGATCTATGTAACCGGAAAGGGTTATTATCTCAGCCCTGTCCAACAGCGGTGACGGTATGTCATCAAGCGTATTCGCAGTAAGAATGAACAGAATATTTGAAACATCAAACGGCAGATCAAGGTAGTGGTCACGAAAAGCCACATTCTGTTCAGGGTCAAGAACTTCAAGCAGCGCGCTGGACGGATCTCCCTGATAGCTTGAACCCATCTTGTCGATTTCATCAATCATAAAAACAGGAGCCTTGGACTTTACAATTTTTAGCCCCTGAATTATTTTTCCGGGCATAGCGCCTATGTAAGTTCTTCGGTGACCTTTTATTTCCGCCTCATCACGCATACCACCAACGGAAAACCGGAAAAACGGTTTGTTCATAGCACGCGCAATCGAACGGCCAAGACTTGTCTTGCCTACTCCGGGCGGACCTACAAGCAGAATTATGGAACCTTTGCTGTCTTTTTTAAGTTTGCGAACGGCAAGATATTCGATTATACGTTTTTTAACATCATCAAGTCCGTAATGGTCAGCTTCAAGAATTTTTTTGGCTTTTCCCAAATCATAATCTTCGGGCACGGGTTCGTTCCACGGAAGACTTGCAATTGTTTCCAAATAATTCCTGCTCACGATGAATTCGGCAGAATTAGGATCCATTAGCGCAAATTTTTCAAGTTCCGAATCAACCGTTTCTTTTATTTCGCCCTCAAACTTGAATGCGTCAAGCTTGTCCTTAAATTTCTGATAATCGGAACTTTTAGCGTCGGTTGTCATACCGAGTTCTTCTTTTATAGACTTTAATTCTTCTTTTAAAAAGTACTCGCGCTGATTTTTTTCAACTCTGTCGTTCAGCTCATTCTGGATTTTCTTCTGAATTCGCAATAATTCCTGTTCTTTCTTTATAAACACAAGAACTTTTTCCATACGCTGACGGACGTTTATAATTTCAAGTACACCCTGCTGTTCTTTTTTATCTATATTGAGGATTGACGTTATAAAATCCGCGATTTTTCCGGGATGATCTATGTTAATCATATTTACGCGCATTTCTTCCGAAAAAAGCGGATTGTTCTCCGAGATTTCCTTCATCTCACTGATAAGCGCGCGCGTAAGGGCTTTTACCTCAAAGGTATCGTCCTCTTCTTCTTCAAGATAATCAACGATTGCAACCATAGGTTCTTTTTCATTGATAACTTTTCGTATCTTAAAACGCTTTATAGTCGAAATAAAAACATTAAGTCCGCCGTCCGGCAAATTTATTTTTTTTACGATTCTTGCGACAGTTCCAACCTGATACAAATCCGAAACAGCAGGCGATTCCGTCTCGTTTTTCATCATGACAACACCAATCAAACCGTCCGCCGCAAAAGCTTTTTCTACAGCATTGATGTCGTCCGTGGAATTAATCATTAACGGCGAAAAAATACCGGGAAAAATAGGACGGCTTACAAGCGGAATAAGAACCAGTTTATTGGATAATGTTTTATCAAACGGAATTATTGTCTGATCAGACATAAAAGCCTCCAAGCAAAAAATACAAAAAAATGTCTACTACAAATAAATATCTATAATTTTGAGACAAAAATCAAATTTTTTATCACTTTATTGAACCCGGTACAAGTGTTGCCGCATTCAGCGCCCCGCACAGGCTTCCTTTGCGGAGAGCCGCTTCAAAATCACCTGTCCGGACAAATTCCGCCACAAATCCCGCGGCAAACGAATCGCCGCAGCCGATTGTATTCTGAGTATGTATGTCAGGTAGAATGTATTTTTCAATCTCATAACGTCTTTTACCGTCCAGTGCGAAAAGAGGTCGTTCGCCACGCGTAACAATCAGTGAACAATGGCAGTCAGCGGAGATTTCTTCCATCTTAGCAAAAATGCCATCACGTGGTAATGCATCTTGTCCGGCAAATGTTCCGCAGAATTCTGACTCATTGATTTTTACAACTAACCTGCCCTTGCCCGCATTTTTGCACACTTTCAAGGTTTCAAGCAAATCGCAGCCTCTGTAGTCGGCAATAAGAGGAATACCGGCACAAAGACTTTCCGCCGCAAAATCAGGATACAGACTGCCGGAAAAGCCCCTTGCCTTGCTGCCCGAAATGACTACGGCATCCAGTTTTGTTTTTAAAACGTTTTTAAAAAGAGAACGGAGCTCTTTTTCCGTTTCCATATTAACACTGTTGCCCTCTTCCACAAGTTCCGTAACAACAGGCGGTTTCGAGTCTGTTTCAATCAGTGTCGTACACGTTCTGATTTCAGCTTCAGTCTGCGCATATTGCACAGAAACACCGATTTTTGCAGCTTCGGTCAAAAACCAATCCTTGTTTCTGCCACCCAGCTGCGTAAGATGAACCACCTCACAGCCCAACTGAGACAAAACGCGGCTTACGTTCATCCCTTTTCCCGAAACATCAGTGCGTTTTTGGGCAATGCGGTTTACTTCGCCGGTTTTTAACGATGCAAGCTGATAAGTGTTTTGTATCGTAGGATTAGTACATACCGTTAAAATCATAAAATGCCCTTTGCAACAAGTTTTTCCCAGCTTGCAGGTTCGGGATTTTCAAAGGCCAGTTCTTCATTTGTAAAAGGATGGGTAAAAGCCAGTGTCCGCGCATGGAGTGCGAGTCTGTTAAGAGGATTTGTCCTTGCATGATACTGTACGTCACCGGCAAGCGTATAGCCGCAGCTTGCAAGATGCGCACGAATCTGATTTTTTTTGCCGGTATCAAGACTAAGTTCAAAAAGGGAATACTTTTTTCCCCGCCGCAATATGTGATAGTTTGTTCTTGCAGGCATTAGTGCGGAATCTGACAAATCATAGTTTTTAGGCACATATGAAAGATGATGGGCATTTGTTAAAAGCGGTTTGTCTATAACACCTTCAGCAGGTAACGGCTTGATTCTTCCGGCAGGATTTTCGGCAATGGCGTGATAAATACGGGATGTAACCATAGTGTGCCAGTTGTCCATAATCTGCTTCTGCGCTTTTTCCGTCAAAGCAAACATCATCACGCCGGAAGTTCCCTTGTCCAGTCTGTGAACAGCAAATGGCGAGTGCTTTCTGCTCCACTGACCCCGCTTGCGCAGAATCTGCTCAAGGATTTGCGCAGCTGTAGCGCCGGAACTTCCGGGATAAGACACAGAAAGAAGCCCCGACGGCTTTACGATAACCGCCAGATATTCGTCCTGAAAAAGAATCTGTATATTCTCGCGCTTCATTTACGCTATTCTTTTCCATTCCAGCAGTAAGTACACAGTTTGCACGGTTCAATACCTACGGCGTCGAGCATATCGTCAAGACGGTGGAACATTAGCGTTGTAAAATGAAGCTGGCGGCAGATTTCCTGAACCATTTCCTTGTAGTTTTTGCTGTCAGGGTTTGCGTAGTCTTCCAGCACTTCCTTTGAAACATTGTCGCCCTCACGCATTTTGATGATTCTGCGCGTAATCAAATCCAGTTCCGAAGTTGAACGTGAAAAATTAAGGTATTTGCAGCTGAACATAATCGGCGGACATGCCGGACGAACATGAACTTCCTTTGCACCGCTCTGATACAGAAAATCAGTTGTTTCGCGCAGCTGTGTACCGCGGACAATGGAATCGTCGATTAAAAGCAGTTTTCTGTTTTTTATGAGCGGATGAACCGGAATAAGCTTCATTCGTGCAATCAGGTTACGCTGTTCCTGATTTGCCGGCATAAATGAGCGCGGCCAGGTAGGTGTATATTTAATAAAAGGACGCGCAAACGGAATACCGGATTCATTTGCGTACCCTACGGCGTGTGCAATGCCGGAATCAGGAACACCGGCAACTATATCGGGATTAACGCTTTTGTCTTCGCGCTTGGCAAGCATTTCACCGCAGCGGTAACGCATCTGTTCAACGTTTACGCCCTCGTAGGTTGCAGTAGGATAGCCGTAGTAAATCCAAAGGAAGGTACAGATTTTCATTTTGTCGGCAGGCGGCTGCAAAACACTGATACCTTCTTTCATATTTATAAAGACTATTTCAGCCGGTCCAAGCTCCTTACAATCTTCAAAACCAAGATTGATGTAGGAAAAACTCTCGGATGCAACGCAGTAGGAATCTTCCTTTTTACCTATCAAGAGCGGAAGTCTGCCAAGCTTATCCCTTGCGGCAAAGAGTCCGTTTTCAGTCATTATCAGAACTGTCATTGAGCCTTCCACCACACTCTGCACAAAACGGATTCCCTCAAGAATCGATTCTTTCTGGTTAATCAGAGAAGCAACAAGTTCGGTAGCGTTTATGCTGCCACCGCTCATTTCCAAAAAATGCGTTCCTCCGGCAGCAAAGGTTTTTTGAACAAGTTCGTTCAGGTTATTTATTTTTCCGACAGTTGCTATTGCATAGCTGCCAAGATGGGATTGAACCAAAAGCGGCTGCGGCTCGTTGTCCGAAATACAGCCGATTCCCATATTGCCTTTCATTTCTTCAACATCTTTTTCAAATTTTGTTCTGAACGGCGAATTTTCAATATTGTGGATAGCCCTGTTAAAAGTTCCGTTCTCATAAACCGCCATACCGCCGCGGCGTGTTCCAAGGTGAGAATGATAGTCAATGCCGAAAAACAAATCCAAAGTACAATTCTTTTTTGACGCAATACCGAATAATCCGCCCATTTTATCCTCCTAACAGGGTTTTAACATATTATTTTCAACAGGAATTCTACAACAAGAACGGCGCACGACGCACACGCCGCAACAACAAGAAGGCTTTTTTCGCACCATGCCAGCAAAAAGGCGACTATACAGCCGGCACACGCCGTAATTAAATTGCCGGTGGAATAAAAAATCGCGGGAAAAGTCATTGCGCCCAAAACCGCATACGGAATGTAATATAAAAATGATTTTACAAACACATTTTTAATTTTCTTTTTGCACAGCACAAGCGGAATTACGCGAATCGCATAAGTAACGCCCGCCATAACCGCAAGGTATTCAAAAAACAAAAGGGTGTTTTCCATTTTCAGGCAGCCTCCCCTTCATCTGCGGTTTTTACGGGGAAAAACAAGGCTCCTGCAACTCCGGCGATTACAGCGCAGATTATAATTACAAAGCCTGAAGAAATCTGCTTCAGCGCCGGAACAAAATGAAAGCAGACACTCAGTGCGCAGGAAATAAGTACAACGATTGTTACAGCCTTGTCTTTTTTAGCGACCGGAAGGATTATTGCGATAAACATTCCGTAAATAGCAATACCCAACGCGTTTGTTACTATAACGGGAAGAATGTTGCCGGCTACAGCTCCGAGCGCCGTACCGAGTGCCCAGCCAAAATACGGCGTGAGTATGAGACCAAAAAAGTAATAGCGGCTGACCAAGCCCTTCTGTCCGGAAGCAACGGCAAAAACCTCATCCGTGTTTACAAAGGCTATAAGCAGTCTGTCAAGAAAGGTTACATCGTCTGCAAGTTTTTGTGAAAGCGAAACGGACATCAGAGAATAGCGCAGGTTAATGACAAGCTGGGTAAGTGCCATCTCGGCAAATGAAAGGCAGCCTGCAATTATGGGCACTCCGGCAAGTTGTCCGGCGGAAGTGCAGTTTGCAAGAGAAATGCAGATTGTCTGCCATATCGTTAAGCCGGAATTTACGGTAAAAATTCCAAAGGCAAAAGCCACAGAAACATAACCCAGACAAATAGGGATTCCGTCTTTTAATCCTTTGGTAAAATTAGCCTGTGCCGTTATGTTTTCCATGGGCAGAGTATAACATTTTGAGGTAATTTATAAAAGCAGTCAGTATGTTTTATTTCTGAAAAACTAATGGATTACCACGCAGTTTCTGCCGTTCGTTTTGGCATCGTACATGGCACGGTCTACACGGTCAAAGACAATCTTAGAGTTATCTTCCGCCTTTATTTCCGTTAGTCCGATACTGCAGGTAAGTGTACCGACTTTTTCAAAGTTTTCTTCAGAGATTCTCTGTCTGAGCTGTTCAGCAAGCTGACGGACTTTTTCAAACTCCATACCGTAGCATACGCATACGAATTCTTCTCCGCCCCATCTGCCGGTCTTGATATCATAAGACTCAAGAAAATCAACTACAACTTTGACAAACTGCTTTAATATCACATCGCCGGCGGAATGTCCGAATTTGTCGTTCACCTTTTTGAAAAAGTCAATATCAAGCATCATGAGAGAACCAGACTGTCCCTTTGTTTTGAAGTTTTCGATGGCATTGGCTATTTCCGTTTCAATTCGTCCATGGTTATAAACGGAAGTAAGCGCATCCCTTGAAGCCAGATCCTCATACTTTTTGAGCGTATCAAACAGTTTCATGGAATTTTCATGAATATCCTGAACCATGAATACAAATCTGAAATCATCATCGTTGGTCGTGTTCGCACGACTGAAAATAAGTTTTACCCAAATAAATACACCTTCAAGGTTCTTCATCTGACAGTCAAATGAAGTTGTACGACCGGGCAGCAGATTTTTTTTGAGATATTCCGGCTCAGTCCGCTCAAGGAACAGTTTTTGATCCTCGGGCCAAATCATATTCACTATCATCATGCGCCACTCAGAATACTTAACGTCATAATTCATCGGATCGCTGGAAATTTCGGTTACATTTATGCTGTATGAAATATCCTTAATCAAATCCACATACATCGAAAAAAGATATGTGCTCTGAATTGTGTCCAGTTTTCTGTCAGTCAGAAAGTCACGAAGGTATTCACTGTTATCAAGCTCATCAAGCAGGAACATATATTTTTTGCAGTTTTCATCAAGCGGATAAATTGAAATCTGCACAAGATGAATCTCATTCTCATAAGTGAGCTTCAGGCGGTCTACATACTTTCCCTTAAACTGACCTATCATTGGAATGAATACTTGATAATCATCATCGATTTTTTTGGAACTGTTGTTCAAATGAAACCATAGCTTTTCCACGAGATCACGGTAACTGCCCTGCTCACCAAGAAAGTTTTCAAAAAGACCTTCTTTCTTTATTGTCTGATAGCTGTCTTTTTCAGCATCCACAATAATAATTGCGTCAATGTTCTCAAATAATAAATCAGCAACACTCTGCTTTGAATAATTATTCATACCCTAATATTATTACACCTGCCCGCAAAGTTTTCAATCTTTTTTTTTCATATTGAAACATTTGCCCAAAATCGGCAAATTGTTTATGTGAGGTTTTTATGAAAAAGTTTGTTTTGTTTATTTTACTTGCTTTGCAGACAATCTGTTTTGCAGAAAAAATGCAAGCAGATGATTTCCGTATTACACAATTTGATTCATACCTCAATGAAATAACAGAGGCTTATCATATTCCCGGAATGGCATTTTTTATAACTGATTCGGAGCAGACTCTTTTTTCAAAAACTTATGGACAGTGCAACAGTATGAACAATCAGTTTTTTATAGGTTCAATGAGTAAATCTTACACAGCGCTTTGCATAATGCAACTTGTGGAAAAAGGGCTTGTAAATCTTGATGCAGATATTTCAACCTATCTGCCGGATTATAAGTTTGCCAAAAAAATTTCCGTGCTTTCACTTTTGAATCACACAAGTGGTTTTGATACGCATATGAAATTTACAGACGTAAAGATTACAGATTCGTACGGCAAATACGAATATGCAAATATCAACTACGATTTGCTCGGAAAAATAATTGAAGCCGTTTCCGGTATGAACTATGAAGAATACGTACGTGAAAATGTTTTTATACCGCTCGGAATGAGCAATTCCTGTGCAAACGCACAAAAAACAAAAGGTAGCCCAAAACTTCTGACCGGTAATCGTAACTACTTCGGCTTTTTTATAACCGGTGAAGCAGACTATCCTAAAGAAAAATCATGGTTTCATGAACCGGCAGGATTTATCGCTTCAACCCCGGCCGATCATGCAGAATATCTCAGAATGTATTTGAACGGTGGAATTACTAAACAAGGATTGCGGATTATCAAAAAGGAAACAATAGATTCCATGTGGTATGAGAACGTGCCGCTTAGTCCCAAAGAAGAAGCTTTTTACGGTAAGGGATGGAATTACATGAACCTGGACGGGCTTAAAGTTATTTTTCATGGAGGACAGGTTGAAAATGGTATTGCCTATCAGTTTATTCTACCGGAAAAGGATTTGGCAGTTTGCTTTATGATAAATGCCAATGATGAGTTTGGAATGAATTCTCTTATGGACAATGCGTTTTGGAACAGTCTTTCAATTATAAAGGGAGAATCACCAAAAAAAGTTAATCACGCCTCATATATACTTATTCACAGTGCTTTAAATGCGATTTATCTATTAATTTTTTTGTTTTCTCTCTTTATTTTAATTAAGGCAATTCTTAAGAAAAAAGATGGCACATCCAAAAACAAAGCAAAATCAATAATTCTAAGTTTATTAGGATACCTTGTTTTTCCTCTCTTTCTTGTAACATTTACAAAAATCTTTTTTGGCACTCCTCTTTGGGTTGTAAAATCTTATGTTCCCGATTTGTACTGTGTGATTATTGTCAGCCTGATTTTTGCAATCACCGGTGGAATCCTAAAAGGCACAAAACTTATTTTCAATAAATAAAAAAAGGACCGGCATTTGCCAGTCCTTTTTAAGCTAACTAATCAGTTGATTATTCCAAGCTTGACTTGAAAGAGTTTTCAGTTGCCTGTTTTTCAAGTTCAAGGAATCTGTTAACCTGATTAATACCAAAGTTGGTCATTTCTCTTGTCTGCTTCTTGCGTTCGCGATCAGAGATAATTCCCCACAGGTCTTCGTCAGCAATGTCACGTTCTGTTGTAAGAACAGCTTTGTCGTAAATAACTTTTACGTCCTTGAAATAACCGATGTAATCACCGCCAACATCAGCAGCATCACGTGTTATAAGGAAACCTGCAAATTTTACATAAGGAGTAGCAACAGGATAAACCGGCATCAAGCGCAGTTCTCTTGCACGTACTTCCTGAATATATGCAGGGTTGTTCCAGGTAAGTTCTTTCCAACCGTCAAAGTTAAGATATCCCATGAAATAACGTCTTTCAACGCCGTCAGCATCCTGGAGATATACATACAAACCGTGAGGGAAAGCCTGTCCCTGTGTTGTAACAGAAAGTGATTTGATTGTTCCAACATTCTTAACAACACCGTAGCCGTCTTCAAAACGTGTAGTTGTTTTTGAAGCATCGCCAGTAGATTTAATTTCTCCACTGTCAGAAACATCAGCAGCCGGTTCAAAAGCAGGAATTTCAAAAGGAGGCTTAATACGTGCATTAGCATTTACGGCTGATGCAGGGAATAATACGCGTACGCCCAGTACTTCTTTACCGGCAAACGGTACTTTTGCCTCGCTTCTTACAGGTGCAGCACGTACTTGTGAAAGTGCTGTACTTGTTTCGTTTCTTGCTGATGAGTTGAGAATAACTTCCCAATTCTCAAAACCAAGAGAAGTTTTCATGAGTGCTTTCTGTTCATTTGTGAAAGTAGCTCCCGCACTAACTGAATAATCCATTACAGTGTGACGGTTCTGTGTCATTTTACCATCAGCACCCGGAATAATGTCAGCTGACAATTTAGTAAAATCAATAATTGTAGCTTCCTCACCAAAGGCAAGCGCTCCTGCGAGCAGGAAAGCAATTGCAACAAGAATGACAGTTCTCTTCATTCAAAGCTCCTTTTTTATACACGTGTTATAGCCTTGTACTTTAAGCATACGACTAAGCTTGTCAACGTTATTTGTCTACGGACGCTTTATCAACGTACACTTCATTTCCCACGATATATAATTTAATTATATCAACATTTCTGAAATTTGTAAAAATATTTTTTTTAAAAATTTCAGTTGCGACCAATGGTTCTGAGGCTTTCCCCTCCTTTAGCTGTATTGCTTCCTCCGACAAATTCACATAAAGAACACCGTCACGAAGGAACAGTGACTTAACATGCGTTCCGTAAGGAAACAAAGGACGACATTGTGGTGTTATCGGCCCCAGCAGCAATTCATCCACATAGTTTTTTATGCCGTCTTTGGCTGCCGTTTTTTTAAGGTAACGAATTTCCGCAGTCAAATTTTCTTTGTTCTGCTGTTCAAAAAGGAATATCCTTCTTGAGCCGTTTCCTTTAATTAAAACAAGAGCAACCGATACAACTGTTACAATACATAACAATATCAGTAATACTTTTCCGCAATTATTCAGTGAAAATTTCTTCATTATTCGCCCGTAAAACCTCTTGACCGTTCAAAGTGCATTATGAATGCTGCCAGCCCATTATATATCCCGGCTGTTACTTTGCGCAAGTAGCTTTCGTCTGCCAATAACTTTGCTTCCTTTTCATTGCTTACAAAGCCGACTTCTACCAGAACGCTCGGCATGTTTGCATTGCGGACAACAAACCATTCTTCTTCCTTAATGCCGCGGTTGGGACTTAAATCACCTACAGCCGCATCAAGATTTTCCAGAATAAATTTAGCTATCAGAGTACTCTCCGTAGTAAATTCTTCTTCCAGCATCGTATTAAGTATCGGCAGAATTTCTTTATCGGCGGCATCATCCGCAATAATTGTTCTGCGATACCCCGGACTGAGATACCAAACCTCAAAACCGCTCGCCTTTTTATCAAAAGCCGAATTTGCGTGGACTGACACATAAAGTATAGCCTCATGCGCTTCCAGCGGAACAGTGTTGGCAATCTCAACCCTTTCTTCCAATGACAAAAAAGTGTCGTCACTTCTTGTCATAAGTATTTTTTTATCGGGATATGTCTTTTTAAGTTTCTTGTACAATTCTTCAGAAACTTTAAGAACCACATCCTTTTCATATATTTCAAACTTTTTGCCGTCAACGGTGTGCTTTCCTACCGCACCACTGTCTTTTCCACCATGGCCCGGATCAATCAGAATTGCACCGACGGTAAAAAGGCTTTCGCCACCGTCAGAATCAAGAAAACCGCGGACACATTCCGCAAAGTTTTCCGTAACATACACGCTGCCGTCCTTCCGCACGGGCGCGTCAGTAATTTTCATCAGGACATAATCCGCAACAACAAGTGTTTCGTTTGTCTGAAACTGCACGACATGTCCTTTTTTTTCCAGAACTCCCGTTCCGGAAAGCGTATCCCAATACAGATCCGCATTCAGCTGTTGTGTCAGATCAACGATATTTATGTTCTGACAATAACAGCATAAGAGATAGAATAAAAAGCCGCATAACACAAAAAGTAATTTTTTTCGCTTCATAAACAACTATCCCTTTATCTTATCGGCAAGATACAGCAAACCCTGCACACTCCCGCGCAAAAGATATTTCCAAAAAATTTTACACGGGACTTCAACTTTTCCCCAAAAATACGTTTCAAACTGATTCAACGCATCTTTCATAGTCTTGTGATTCCAGTCCATTAAGGAATTCGTATATTTTAAAAGAAAGGATGGTATCTGCTTCTGCCATTTTTTTCCAGTGTCATACACCGTGCAATCAGAAAGTGATTCTATTTTTGCATAATCCTCTTCGCTTATTACAAAAGCTGACGGCGGAAAATCAGTTTTTTGGTTCAAAAAATCTTCCGTAACTTGTTCATCAGTTTTTAAACGCATAACGATGTTTTTAACGGCGTCTTCGCATGAGATTACGGCTTTTTTGCGTGTCCGCGCAAGTGTTATACAGTTTCCGCATTTTTCAACGTTATTTACAGGAAACACAACGTTTGAGCCATTTTCCGCGCGAGGAAGCAGGTCTTTGAGCTCCCGTATTTTTTCAGCTTTTTCGTAGCCGTAAATTTCTTTCACTACCCCGGGGATAGAAACCCAGGCACGTTCAGCACTATATTTTTTCGGTTCATAATACCATACGTTTTCAGAAAGCTTTTTCATTTTTGAGAGCGAGCTTTCTTCAAAAAGAGGAGGCTTTATTCCCATCGCAATGAGCAGGGCCTGTTCCGTAAGGTTTATACCTGACGCATATGGGAACGTCCAACCCGACATATAGCCGCCCGAAAGTCTTGCGGCAATTTCGCCTATTCCCGCACCTTTTGAAGTAAGCTTCATATCGCCTTTACAAGCTCCGCATGAAAGACCAAGAGCCCTTATTCCTTTTTCAAAAGTAACCGCAACTTCCTGCAGTTTTTCGGGCGGTAATTCGGTGGACATAGTATGCCCCATTTCAATAAAGTACGGCGGATAAAAAATATGTCTGTCCGCAAACCCTGTAATTACAAGCTTGCCCTCATAAAGCAGCGAATCAAGCGAAAACTCAGGACCGTCCATATATTCTTCAACAACAGCCCTACCTGTTCTTGAAAACGAAACAGCCGTTTTTAAGGCTTGGTTCAGTTCTGATTCCGTACGGCAGATTCTGCAACCACGTGCACCCATATTATCTACAGGTTTTACAACAACAGGAAACCCGAAAGGAACGGAAACATCGTTTACAGAGCTTCCGCTTACTTCTACAAAAGCGGGTGACTTTACATTAGCAGCAGCAAAGCACTTTCTCATACGTATTTTGTCAGTAGCGTTGCAGGCGGCCTCATAACTGTGTCCGGGCAAGCCATTCTGTTCGGCAAGGTATGCAACCGCCGCTGAAAAATCGGTACCAGCTGTAAAAACCGCATCAAGTCCGTCACCGGCTTTCATTTTTTTGCATAAATCTGAAAGAGCAGGCAAATCCTTTAAATCTATGTTTTCAAACTGGTCTGCAAGCGGTGCACACACCGCTGACGGATTACCGTCAGCCACTGTTACATGCCAACCAAGTTTTTTTGCGCTTTCAACGGCAGGTTTCTGCATAAGACCTGCTCCTAAAATCAATATATGTCTGCTCATAATCTTTTGTCCTCTACAGTTTTTTACAATATACTTCAAAAGTGTCACCCAACCCGCACACCTTGCTCAACAGGGAATAAAAACGATAATGCAGTCCTTTTCTTTTAAAAGGATGATTTTTGTAATACGGAAACCTTTCAGGATGCTGTCCGGTTGAAACTATTTTCAGTACCTTAAATCCGAATTTCTGAAGAATTGCGTCACATTCTTCCGGTTCCCAAAGCGTATAATGGTCGGATGGACTGTTCTGAAAAAAGTTTTCAGTGTTATATTTGGCAGAAACACCGGAAGCAGACGGAGTGGAAAAAGCAAAAATTCCTCCGGGATTAAGGCATTCACTGACTTTTTGCAGAACGGGACGCAAATCACTAAAGTGTTCTATCACATACCACATTGAAACAGCTTCAAATTTTTCTCTGCCGAATTCTTTTTTTGTATCGATATCGGGAAATGCGGACGCACAGGCAGGGAACTCAAGCGTGTTCGCAACATAATCTGCTGCATCTTCCGAAATATCAGTACCAAAAACTTCCCAGCCGGACTCATGTGCCGCCGCCATAAAAGGCCCATACGCACAGCCAACGTCAAGAACAGCCGGAAAACTTTCGTTCTTTTTTCCTTTATTTGTTTTCCAGTACAATTCATCCATTATTGTACTCCGGCGTATGCCCTGCGCTTTTATGCTGTCAAAGTCTTCAAGATAAGTTTTGCCGTACTGGTTTTTGTATTCATCAAAAAAATATGATTCGGAATAAGTTTTTTCCGGCTCGCAAGAGGCGGCAAGATATAGCATTCCACAGGAGTTGCAGCGTCTTACGGTTCTGTTCGCAAATCGTGCAACCGAAAAATCAGCCTGTTTTTTTTCACCGCATACAGGACAGTCAAACCTGCGCAAAGAAAGAAGTGATGTAATAAAATCCGACAACTTTTCGTTGTTTATACGCTTGTATATGTCGTTCATTTCTTTTGAAGAAGGAAAAAGCTTTTCCACATTTTCAAGCTTTTTAGCAAGGTCGGCTTCTGTCATTTCATCAAGCGAAAGTGTTGCAAAGCCGAAAGTTTGCGCAAGCTTCATATGCAGTTCTGTTGTTTCAGCAAGCAGAACTGCACAGCCGGCGGCAACAGCTTCAAAAGCGGTAAAACCGTAATGTGTTATTACCAAATCATAATCGCGGAGTGTTTCCTTAAGATTTGCGACAGGCTTTACAAAAGTAATGCGCGGATTAGGTTTTTGCGCTTCTGGATTTGCAATAACTGCCGTTACATCAAGATTGATGGCGGCACACATGGTTGCAAAAGGTACTGCAAAACCGGCGGGATCTTCGCCACCGAAAACAACCATAACTTTTTGTATTGAAGACGGTCTTTTGCGTCTGTTTTCAGGCAGAGGAATAAAACCACTGTTTTTAAAATTTGGCTTCCTCGTGTATTCGCACGAGGGAATTATATCAATCAGATAATCCGCATAGTCAGAATAAGCAGAACCTTCATCTATGGCAACAACGGGAGCCAGCCCCAAAAATCCCGATGCAAGATTCCTGTCCATCATAAAAGTGTCAGCTACAATCAGTGAATACTCGTTTTTTTGCGGTAGTTCAGTAACAATCCGGTAGTCAGGAATATTGTTTAAAAATCCCGCAATTTCGGGCAAATCGGCGTTATGCGGAATAAGTATATCGCCGTAAACCTGCCCCGCAAGTTCAATACAGCGGCGGAGATGCCCCGTTCCGTTACCCTTTGTTACAGAAGGAACAAAAAGCACAGGTTTGGCACATTTTTGGGCAAGCTTTACGATATCGCCGCACGTTGCCGGAAGATTCAGACTTTCTGCCATATATTGTGATCTTCTGTAATCAGCTGCAGTATCAATCGTTGTGCGCAAATTCGGATAATACCATTCTTCGGGCGCTTTTTCAAAAACCGAAACGAACTTGTCTTTGTGATTATACAGCGCCGGTCCTACGTGTTCTCTGTCATAAGGCAGATTTGTGTTTGCTTCAGCTTTTAAAAGACTTTTTGCGTTGAAAATTTCAACACCGCTTCCATGGGGCAACCCTGTAAACGTAAAATAATCACAGTTCTTTTCAGAAAAAACTTCAACGGTTTTAACGGCAGCTTCAAAAAACAAAAACGGATTGTCACCGGTAGCACGGAGTACAACATCCGCACCGGTTTTTTCTATCAGCATGCAAAAACGTTTAAGAACATCATCTTCCGGTCCGGCAAAACATTCAAACCCGCATTCCTGCGCTACGGGCTTAAGTTTTTCTTCAGAAGAATAATCAGTTGCAAGGTAATAACCGTCCGCCGGAACATGCTTCATGGCATTAAGAACATGAGCCAGAACAGGCTTTCCGTTGAGAGGCAAAAGAGCTTTTCCGTGCAGACGTGTAGAGCCCAGTCTGCTTTGAACAACTACGATGGTCATTTTTCTTCGCTGTCCCAGGAATCCATAAGAAGTTTCGCATCCGTCTTAAAGCGGTACTGGTTTTTTTCGACCCAATTGCGGGCATCCTTAAAATGCTGGATAGCTTCCAAAAGCCCTTTGGGATACTTGTTTATAAAAGAAAAAACTTTTTTAAAAGGAACTTCCGCATGATCCATCTTATATTGAGGAACAAGATTCTTAAGGAAAAACCGCAGATAGTATTCGTCAGTCGTTATGTCCTCACAGGGTGTTTCGCCCTGATACGAAACCTTAAAAAGCGTTGCAACGGCGGTTTTCTCGCCCCAGAGCCAGGAACGGAAAAAGAAATCCAAATTCTGCCAGTACGAAGTTTTTATTGTATAGTCAAAACCGCCGAGCTGCATAAACTTTTCGCGGTTGTAAATTCCGATATAGTCAAACGGATAAAGGGTTGGAACATCATCCTGATAGCACATTGAAGATAAAACCTTGAATTTATTCTGTTCGTTCACAGGCATAAATCCAACCGGAATGGACTGACCGGAATGAGTCGTTAAAAGAGGAACCGTACAAAGACGGTCATCCGCAATTATTTTTTCAATCAGCTTAAGCGGCAGCGAGGGATATGAAAACATCGCATCGTTCCAAATAACAAGCACAAACTTTGTATCAAGCTCTTCCATTCCCATGTTAATCATATCGCCCACAGTAACTTCTTCCAAAGGAATGAGAAACTTAACCGAAGGATAGGTTTTTGAAAGCGTTGCAAGCTCGTAGTTTTCACCCGAAAGCTCTACCGAAAGAATGGAACGGAATCTGTATTTTAAAAGCTGCTGTATTATCTGAGTACGGTAGTGTCTTGCACCACGGTTCAACAGAATTACAGAAAAAGGCAGACAGTCTTCTGGAGCCGCCGTAAGCTCGTTTCCGCCGAGAACAGTACGCTTGAATTGTTTTTCGTTAAAAATTGAAGGTATAGTATTCATCACAGTTTTCGCAGATTCCTCCGTAAACGTTGTCCACCTGTTCGGCAAACAATGCTTCATTCTTTTCCCATATTGATTCAAGCGAATCATCAAACGCATTTCCGATTATTCCGTCCAGAACCGCTTCACGGCAGAAAGGCACGGAACCGTCGACAAGAACGGACAAATCACGCCGCAAGTGCCAGCAGGGATTGCGGCATACCGGTGCCAAATCCGCGACTTTTCTTTGAGGCAGTTTACCGCAAAAATCATCATATTTCTGAATAATAACAGAGCCCGCTTTTTCTTTCCAAAACCTGTAGAAGCTTTCAAGCTGGGCCTCATTATCCTGCAGGCGGACAAACTGCGGATAAACAGCACCCGGGAACAGCGGCAATAGTGTTTCCAGTGAAGAAACAGCAACGGACAATTTTCCGCTGTGGAGCTTACCNNNTACATAGCTTCATCAATCGCATCAAGAGAAACTATCCAGTTTACGGGTTTCTGTCCGTTTTTTCTTTTTTTGCAGGAAGCAGCAAGTTCCGCAATACGGTTTACAAGCGGCTGCGAAAGATTCTGTCCGGTTGTTTCAACAAGAACAGACAAGTCCTCATAATCAAGAACTGTTTTTACCAAGTCCGCAAAATCGGGATGATTTTCTGCTTCACCCCAAAGACTCAAGCATATTACAGCATCTTCCGAAAATTCGCTGATTTTTTTAACAAGCTGTTTGAATTTTCCGGTATCCATATATTCGTGGGATTCGTAAACACACTTTCCTGTCTTTTTTTTGTATTCCTGCGGATAAGGACAGTATGAGCAACTGCCGGCGCAACTTGAAACGACCTGTATAGAATAATAAGCCGGAAGAGTGCGCAGAATATTGCTCTGTTTTGCAACAAAGGAACAAATATCCTTGACTTTGTTTTCCGACATAAATTTAAAAATTCTTTCGCATTGCAGGGTATTCCGCTTTGTATCACAAAAAAGGGCAAGCCGCAGATAACGCAAATCCACCGGCGCAATCAGCGTTTCTATCTCATANNGCATTTATATCAGTCTTGAGAACCGAAAACAGCGTATCCCTCTGCACTTCTTCCTCATTATCCTTTGCCAGCTCATACATCATCTGTAATGTACCGGGATACACAACTTCAGGCGCCATTCCTTCGGGATAACCGTCAGCAAAACTATATTCGGCATGATATTCAGTATGATTTTTAAGCAGCTGTTCCGTAATGTCCGAATCATAAAAAGGAGCATCCGCAAAGCCGTAAACAACCGCGTCATATCCTTTTGAAGCTTCGGCAAGCGTCTGAAGCAAAACGGAAGTTGTCCAAATTTGTTTGTTTATATGCTTGAATGAGAGCTTTTCAACTGGTAAAATATATTTGCTGATTTGTTCCTGGGTTGAATCCGAAGTCAAAAGAACAACACTGTCTGTATTTGGTACTGAGCAAGCCCATTTCAATGCCGCCTCACATGCAGACTGACCGTTGAACAATGGACTTACAGCATAGTTTTTTGTATTTCCTGCGAACAGGATAACGATATTTTTCATATTCTTTTATATCGGCAATAAATAACAAGGGTTGAATAGTGAGTGATTTTTTTCCCGACAATAATGTTTTTTCCGTTTCTCAAATAACAGAGCTGATAAAAACCGTTATTGAAAACAATTTCTCATCAGTAACAATAGAAGGCGAAATCTCAAATTTCAGACCGTCCAGTACCGGACATTGGTATTTTACCCTTAAAGATTCAAATGCTGCAATTTCCGCAGTAATGTTCAAGGGAAAGTCCAGAAGCCTGAGTTTTATCCCAAAAGACGGAATGAGTGTAAAAGCTTCAGGCTCGCTTTCAGTATACCCGCAACGCGGAACATACCAGATTATCATTGACAGAATGGAACTTGCGGGAACAGGCGACATTCTCAAACTGCTTGAAGAACGCAAACAAAAGCTTGCAGCAGAGGGTCTTTTTGACGAATCCAAAAAGAAAAAGCTTCCATTTTTTCCTCTCACGGTCGGAGTTGTTACGAGCCCTACCGGTGCGGCTCTGCAGGATATTCTGAATATCACGGGCAGAAGAAACAACTCTGTTTCCGTAATAATTCTTCCGTGTTCAGTACAGGGTGCTGAAGCCGCCGAAAGCATCTGCCGACAGATAGAAACCGCAAATCGTTACAAGCTTGCAGATGTGCTCATTGTAGGCAGAGGCGGTGGCTCGCTTGAAGACCTGCTTCCATTTTCAGAAGAAAACGTTGTACGCGCGGTTGCCGCTTCGAAAATTCCAATTGTAAGCGCCGTAGGACACGAAATAGACTTTTCGCTGAGCGATTTTGCCGCCGATGTAAGAGCCCCCACACCGTCAGCCGCAGCGGAACTTGTTACACCGCTTAAAACCGACATTGAAGATGAAATCATGCGGAACAAACAGGTTTTAATTACCGAAATACAGTCAAAACTTGAGCGCTGCAAACTTCTTGTCAAATCTTTTTCGCCGGAATCTATGGAACTGCGCTTCAGGTCAATACAGCTTCCACTTTTGCAAAGGTTTGACAGCGCAAAGGAAGACCTTTTAAAAGCAACACAGGAAAAGATAACCCAGCAGAGAAACAAGTTGATGCTCGCGGTACAAAAGCTTGAACAGCTTAATCCGCAGGCTGTTTTGCAGCGCGGTTATTCACTTGTAAGACTCAAACAAAGCGGTACAATCCTAAAATCAGCAAAAGACGCCAACCCCGGCGACATAATAGAAATCATTCCCGCGCAGGGAAAACTTGAAGCACAAATTACGGAAATAAAACCGAATACGGAGAAGTAATATGAAGAACTTTGAAGAAAAACTGGAAAAACTGGAAGAACTCAGTACCAAAATAAAGAATCCTGAGCTACCGCTTGAAGAAGCCTTAAAAGTTTTTGAAGACGGTATTCAACTGGCAAAAGGTATGGAAAAAGAACTGGATAAAATAGAAGGGAAAATTCAAATTCTTATGAACCAGCCCAAACTCCCGGAAGACAAATGCGAACTGGATCTTTTTTCTTCCGTTGAATAAGGAATCAGTATAATGAACGAATTCCGTCCCGTAAGAACACTTCCTGCGGAAACAGCACGAAAAATCGCCGCCGGTGAAGTAATTGACCGACCCGCCGCAATTATCCGAGAACTCATTGATAACGCTATAGATGCGAATCCCTCAAATATTCAGGTTGAAATAGAAGAAGGCGGAATAAAAAAAATCCGTGTTACTGACGACGGATACGGAATGACGGAAGAAGATCTCAAAAACTGCGCGTATCCGCATGCAACAAGCAAAATAATAACTGAAACAGATCTTTCAAATTTATCAACTTTAGGCTTTCGCGGTGAAGCACTCGCTTCAATTGCCGCGGTAAGTCACCTTGAAATAACCAGCATAAGACAAGGTTCAGTAGGCTACAAACTGGAAGCCTTTGCAACTGCAACACACAAAGTTACGCCGTGCCACTGGGCAAAAGGAACCTGCGTACAGTCCTCCTCCCTTTTTGAAAACTTTCCTGCCCGTAGAGTCTTTCTAAAAAAACCGGCAGTAGAAGCAAAAATGTGCAGGCAAACTTTTATAGAAAAGGCTCTACCCTGGACAAACATCGGCTTTAGGTACAGTGCTGACGGCAAACAAAAACTTAATCTACCGGCAGGGCAATCACTTTCTGAGCGTTTTGTACAGGCTTTGGAAATACCGGAAGACGCAAGCCTTTTTCATGAAACTGAATTCGGCAATTACAATCATGACGGCTTCAGCGGTAAAATCGTTCTGGGAGACTGTGCCGTTCATCGTCCCGACAAAAAGCTGATATACGTTTTTGTAAACGGCAGACGCATTTGGGAATACTCGCTTATACAAGCCGTTGAATACGGTGCACAGGGCTATTTTCCCAACGGAACGTTTCCTGTTGCGGCACTGTTTTTGCAGGTAAATCCTTCTCTTGTAGACTTTAACATTCACCCCGCAAAGCGCGA
>DBWK01000071.1:0-419 GCA_002308875.1 Treponema sp. UBA1240 | reverse complement strand
ACCCATTCATCACGCAATCAGCAGTACGGTGAGAGAGTTCTACCGCTCAACAGCCGTAACACAACTTGTTTCGGGTATTGAGCTGGAAGTTATACAACAGTCACAACAGTCTTTTGCGGATTTTACGGTTCCAACAGCTGCTTACTCACCGGCAAAAGAAGATTACATGAGAGCAAAAGTAGATTACATGAAAGCAAATGTAAACTACTCTCCGGCAAAAGCTGCTTATTCTGCACCAAAAACTTCTTTCAGTGCGAGTTCAGCAACACCATATACAGNNAAACGACTTGCACATTTCATATTCACCAGTTTCCGCACCGCACACCGAAGTTATTTATAAGGGAACCGTTCTCGGCGTATTTCTTGTTGCCGAAAAAGACCAGACACTGTACCTCATAGACCAGCACGCTGCGCATGAG
>DBWK01000029.1 GCA_002308875.1 Treponema sp. UBA1240 | reverse complement strand
GGGATAGATCCGTCCGGGAGAATCTTAATTTTTTCAGCGCATCCTTGTCTGCTGTACCAAGTTCCGTTTGTATGTCTGTGGTAGAAAATATAATACTCACCGTTTATAAGCTCAATACCGCCGTGGTTGTTAGCACCGTAAGCTGTCGGCATATCCGCGTCTTTATAAGAGTCGATGTGCAAATCGCAGTTGCTCACGATAACTCCGCCGTACTTAAAATCGCTAAGCGGGTTTTTGCTCGTGGCGTAGCAAAGTTCGTGCATAACGCGCGCGGAATAGACAAAGTAGTATGTGTCGCCGATTTTCCGGATAGATGGAGCTTCAAAAAACTCGTGTCCTTCAAAAGTAGTGCCTTTGCCGTACATTACGCCGGGTACAATAACGTTATACTGGGTTTCTACTGTCAGCATGTCAGGAGCAAGAGCCATAGCCATTGCACCTTTACGTTCCGTCATGCCTTCGCCGCAAAAACCCGTATAAAGATAAGTAACGGAACCTTCTGTAAGTACGGCGGGATCAAACTGAGGCATGTCTTCTGGTTTTTCACCCAGACGAGTGCCGTCTTTATAATGAACGTAGCCCAAGAACTTATAGCGTCCGGCAGGTGTGTCACAAACTGCAACAGAAAGAATTGGAACTTTGTCCAAAGCATAGTAAAGGTAGTACCTTCCGTCCGGGCCTTTTGTTACATCCGGAGCGTAAAGGCACATCTTTCCGTCTTTGTTGAGCGGATCATCTGTCCTGCCGTAGATAGTGCCTTCCAAACGCCAGTCTGAAAGATCTGTAACAGGTGCAGACCAGCACAAATAATCTCCTGGGCAGAAAACATAGCCGTTAAAGGCATCGTGAGAGCCGTAAATATAAACCCTGTCACCAAAAACGTGCGGCTCACCGTCAGGAATATACTCCCAGGAAGGTAGATATGGATTAAATGCTTGTTTGATCATAATGTCATCATACGATATAAAAATCTGTTATACTATCAGCAGATATTCTTATGTTTCTTTGCAGTCAGCCAGGCAAAAGTACCATCAAACAAACTTTTCGGACTTTAGTATAAAAAAATTGCAACATTTAGTGTTTTTTTGGCTTAAAAACACCTTATGATTTTTTTTGTATTAACTTTTAAGTTGGCATGATTTTTTTACGGCAGAAAAACTATCGAAATATTGCATTATAGCTACAACAGCTACGTAGCCGGATTTTTGATACGGAAAACATCTGCACAAGCGAAGCGCGGAAGCCGTTTTCCGGAGCAAAATCCGGTGAGAGTAGCTGTTACAGTCAATATTGTGTAATTTGTCGTTTCAGTGATGATGTTTAACTTAATACCAAATACAAAAAAATCATGAGGTATAACCATGTTACGAAAAGTTACAATCGCACAGGGAACTGTTGAAGGTCTTCCTGCCGCTGATCCAAGAATAACATCATTTAAGGGTATTCCCTATGCAGCACCGCCCGTCGGAAAACTACGTTTCCATGCACCTGTTCCCGCAGGAAAATGGGAAGGAACGCTAAAAGCTTACAACTTCTCTAAAATCGCCGTGCAACCAAAACCATACTACAATCCAGATGACATATACTGCCGCGAATGGTCTGTTGATAAAGAGCAACCGATGGGTGAGGACTGCCTTACTGTAAACGTGTGGACACCAGCAAAAGCTGCTAACGAGAAGCTCCCTGTATACGTATGGATTTACGGCGGCGGCTGGCAGACAGGTTTTTCTGCGGAAATGGAATTTGACGGTGAGCGAATTGCCCGGCGTGGAATTGTTGTTGTAACACTTAACTACCGCCTTAACTGCTTCGGCTTTTTGTGCCACCCGGAAATAACAGCTGAAAACCCCGAAGCCCCAGCGAACTTCGGTCTTCTTGACCAGCGGCTTGCTATGGCCTGGGTCAAAAAGAACATAGAAGCATTCGGTGGCGACAGCGATAACATTACGCTCGGCGGACAGTCCGCCGGCGGCGGAAGCGTTCTTCATCAAATTATGACGGGCAGGGGAGATAACCTTTTTAAGCGCGTTATGGTTGACAGCGGAATGTTCATCAATCCGTATTTCCAGCAGTTCAAACAGCATTCACTAAAAGAAGCCGAGCAGATTGGAATTGATTTTTTCAATTTTATGGGAGTAAAAACGCTTGCAGAAGCCCGCGCTTTGGAAACAGATTTTATTCAACAAAAGTGGGAAGAATACGGCGGCTGGGCAAAATCAATACAATGCTGGCTTCCTGTTTTCGACGGCAAGTTTGTAAAAGGCGATTTTTTTACACAGCTTAAGGAAAAGGCTTTTGAGCCTGTGCCAATGATTGTCGGGCAGACAACCGACGAGTTCAAAGTGCGAAAACCAAATTCAGACGAAATGATAAGCATGGTCAAACATGGAATATGGCAGTATCGGAAGATTCTTGAGGCAAACGGATACGATACGGACACATGGTATTACGAGTTCGACGTACCGATTCCCGGTTGGGATCAACCCGGTAAATTCCATTCAGTTGATTTGTGGTTCTGGTTCGAAACTCTTGCAAAATGCTGGAGGCCTTTTACTGGCGTGCATTATGACGTTTCGCGCCAGATGTG
>DBWK01000097.1:7931-21881 GCA_002308875.1 Treponema sp. UBA1240 | reverse complement strand
GGGAATGCCGCAACTGCGGACACATCGTAGTAGGTACAAAAGCGCCTGATGTTTGTCCTGTTTGCGCACATCCGCAGCCTTACTTTGAAGTTTCAGCTGAAAACTACTAATATAAAAAACACCGTTTCGTTCTGAAATGGTGTTTTTTTGTTAAAAGCCTAATCGCTCTATTTCACGCACAAGGTTTCTGCCGTAAACTTCGCAGCCGTGGCAGTTCGGATGCAGGTTGTCAAGAAAGTATTCGGGCAGGTGCGGAATAAGCTTTTCGCCGTCAACGAGTTTTACGTTTTTGTAACGCTTGCAAATATCTTTTACTTTGCGGCAGAAGCTTTCAAAAACAGGCAGTGCTTCCATGTTGTCACCGCGCCATATCGGCGAAACTGCAAGAACCGGCATGTTGTTACCATATATTTCCATAAGGCGTACATAATACTCTTCTATGTCAGTCATGTCTTCGGTTCCGTACTGGTTTGTTCCGAGCGCGACGATGATTTTGTCGGGCATATAGTCGCCCATTTTCATAAGCGATTTTTTGTCATAAACATAGCCGCCGATTCCCTGATTGACGATTTTGTAGTTAAGGATGCGGTTTGCAACACTTACGTATGTGCAGGCTGAACGGAGCGGACCGAATCCCTGTGTTATAGAATCGCCGAGCCACAAAACATTTGCGGTCTTTTTAGGGGCGGTTGCCTGAGCATTTATCTGAAAGTTTTTAACAAGAACAGTCGCATCCGCCGGAAGATAGACAACGGCTGTTTTTTTGCCTTCGGGCAGTGTGAACGAAAGTGTTCCACTGTCTTTCAAGTCTTTTACATAAACAATCTTTGTAACAAGTCCGTCAATTGTAAGCTCAAATGAGTCTTCCGATCCCTTCCAGATGATTTTGTAATCAAACGAAAGTTCCGTTGCTTCCGTTACGAAGTCCAGTGTTTTTGCGGTTGAAGCAAAGCAGCGCTCATACCAAAAGTCCGAAACTTCCTTAAAGTAGTCCATCTGCGGCTGGGTGTACTGAAAAGCCTGCAGATAACCGTCGTTTGTTTCGGTAAAATAAAGCGCACCAAAATAGTATTTTTGTAATTCCTTGTTTGTCAGTTTCATCTGTTTTCTCCCTAAACTGTTATGTTCCATTTTACGGACATACCGGTTAATTGTCAAAGAAAAATGAAATAAGCTATTATACTGATAGTGTATTTGTGCAAAATAAACCGTTTTTTACAATTAAACTGGACGATTGTTCCATTTTAAGTGCTGAAAATAGTATACGATATGAAATGTTAAGGAGATTGTATGTCAAATCTTGAAGGATTCAAACACGGAGTGAATCTCGGAGGCTGGCTTTCTCAGTGTGATTATTCAAAAAAACATTGTGATGCTTTTATAAAGGAAGATGATATTAAAGTTATAAAACAGTGGGGACTTGACCATGTAAGACTTCCTGTTGACTACAATCTTTTTCAGAACAAAGACGGAACTTTTATTGAAGAAGGTTTTGCCTATGTGCAGTCCGCAATAGACTGGTGCAAAAACTGCGGAATAAATATGATTCTGGATTTGCATAAAACCGCCGGTTATTCCTTTGACAAAGATGAGAACGAGGGTGGATTTTTTGAAAACAGCAAATACCAGAACATGTTTTATGCATTGTGGGAAGAGTTCGCCAAACGTTATGCCAAATACGAAAAAATGCTCTGCTTTGAACTGCTGAATGAGGTAACAAACAAAGAATACTCCAAAGCCTGGAACCGGATTGCGGAAGAATGCATCTGCCGGATAAGAAAAATTTCGCCGACAATCCGAATTCTGGTTGGAAGTTACTGGAACAATCATGTTCAGGCTGTAAGAGATTTGGATATGCCGCATGATAAAAACATTGTTTACAACTTTCATTGTTATGAGCCGCTCATATTCACTCATCAGGGTGCCGGTTGGATTCCTGCAATGGATACGTCGTTCAGAATGCCGTTTGAATCAACTTATGCCGATTATGCAAAGTTCACTAAAGCAAACATAAATCAGGAAGGCGATGACTTTAGCAGGTATAATCCTGCCGGAATTCCCGATGAATCATATTTTGAAAACCTGTTTGCGGATGCGGTTGCAGTGGCAAAGGAACGCAATGTGCTTCTTTACTGCGGTGAGTACGGCGTGATTGACCGTACGGAGCCTGCAGAAGTTCTTAAATGGTATAGACTGATAAACCGTGTTTTTGAAAAACATAATATCGGCAGGGCTGCATGGTCCTACAAAAAGATGGATTTTGGAATTGCCGATAAGTGGTTTGATTCCGTTCGTCCGGAAGTTCTGAAACTTCTTTAAAAAATACGGGAGTGTCACAAGCAGGCTCAGGTGCTATGAAAGAAAAAACTGTAAACATGACTGTGGGTAACCCTGTTTCTCTGCTCTTACGCTTTTCGGTACCGATGCTGATTGGTAATATTTTTCAGCAGGTATATAACCTTGCCGACTCGATTATTGTGGGGCAACTGCTTGGTTCACAGGCACTGGCTTCTATTGGTGTTACAGGCTCAATAACGTTTTTCTTTTTTGCTATCTGTAACGGTATAGGTTCGGGTGGCGGAATCATTACCTCGCATTTTTTTGGCGGCGGTGACAAAGAAAAGGTGAAAAACTGCATAGTGAACACCGGTTACATAATGTTTGTGTTCCCTATCGTTGTAGGTATTATTGCCTATGCTCTTTCGCGCTATGTGCTTGTTCTGCTTGGAACACCGGAAGATATTCTGGAAGACGCAACAATATATATGCGGGTTTCATGCGTCGGTCTGTTTTTTGTTTCAATTTACAATTACATTTCTTCAATGCTCCGCGCTCTTGGTGATTCCCGTACGCCGCTTTATTTTCTTATTTTTTCCTGCATTCTGAATGTGGTTCTTGATATTATTTTTGTATACACATTCGGGCTTGGTGTTTTTGGTGCAGGGGCTGCAACCGTGCTTTCGCAGTTTTTGTCGGGCTTTTTGTGCATAGTTTATGCCCGTAAAACGAATAGTTATTTTAAGTTTGTAAAAAAGGACTTTTCCTATAACCGTGATATAATTCTTCGCGTTGTAAAGCTCGGTGTTCCGTTATCGCTCCAGTTTTCGCTTATAGCAATTTCGTGCATGGCGTTGCAGGTGGCTGTAAACTCATTCGGAGCTATTACAGTTGCTGCTTTTACGGCGACAAACCGTATTGAACAGCTTGTTCATCAGCCGTACCAGTCATTAAGCGCAGCTTTGTCCACTTACTGCGGACAGAATTATGGTGCCGGAAAAAAAGACAGGCTTGTTGAAGGGTATCGCAAAGCTATGCTGCTAATGGCGGTTTTTACCGTTTGTATGATGATACTTATTCAGCTTTTCAGCGGACAGATTATGGGCATATTTGTAAAAGATCCGGAAGTTATTGCAATCGGTTCAAAGGCAATAAAAATCAGCAGTTTATTCTTCCTTTTTTTGGGATTGATTTATATTGCCCGCGGTATTCTTAACGGATTGGGCGATGCTTTTTTTGCTCTGCTTAACGGAATTGTGGAAATACTTGGACGTTTTACGGCACCTTTTATTCTCACGGCAATACCGCTTATAGGCATGTGGGGCATTTGGTGGTCGGTCGGTGTTGTATGGGCATTCAGCGGAATAACTGCCTGGTTCCGCTATTTGTACGTAAAAAAGAACAAAATAGAAAAAAACTGACGGTGCTTTGGTTTGTATTCTACAAAAATCTGATTTATAATATATTATCTTAGGATAAGTATGGAAAAAGAAAGATTTAAGCAAGTATTAACCAATAATCTAATACTTTTTTTTGTTGTCATTGTATTTTTTGTTTTCCCTAAAAAGATATTTTTGCTGTTAAAATCAAAAAAAGCTTTTTGCAAACTGTTGAAATCCAAGAACCGTTATGAATTGTATATTATGCATACATCAGGCGGCGGAACGGAAACATATCTTAAGAATATTTTACGTGATAAAAAACACTATATTATTCTCAGAAATTACAAAATATTTGATGCTCAGGAAATTTATAAACTTGAAATTGCCGGCTTGAATTCAGTTGTCTTTATATCAAAGTCCGACATTCAAAAATTGAATTGCATAATCAGCCTTTTATCAGTCGAAAATCTTTGCGGATATAAAAATTTGCCGTTTTTGCTGAATACTTTTAAGAGATTTACAGCTAAAACTGTATTTAAAATTCATGATTATTTTTCTATTTGTCCAAGTGTAACCTTAACAAAAGGCAGTCATTACTGCGGTGCCTCCTGTAGCGGTGCTTGTGATTTTGTTGTAACCGGTAAAAAATACACGGTAAAGAAATGGAGAGAGTTATGGGAGTCTTTTTTTGAAAATGTTGATGAGTTTTTATTTTTTTCTGAAAGTTCTGTAAAAATCTTTACTTCAGTATATCCGGTGGATTCGGAAAAAATAATTGTAAAACCTCATGATATGTCGTATTTTGCAGCAAAAACTATAACTTCTATGCCTGAAAAAATGAATATAGGCGTGTTTGGAAGTGTTATTACAGAGGTAAAAGGTCATTCTGTTTTAAAAGATTTTGTTGAATTCGTTAAAGATAAAGATTGTAAAATATGTATAAATGGTAACGCAAATACTGCTGATTATTCTGATAACAAGAATTGCATATGCTATGGTTCGTATAAGTCAAACGAAATATATGAGCGCATAATTTCACAGCAAATTGGTGTTGTCTTTTTTCCAAGCATTTGTCCCGAAACTTTTTCATATGTTGTATCCGAGGTTATTATGACCGGAATTCCGATAGTTTGTTTTGATGTTGGAGCACAGGCGGAAAAGGTTCGCAATTACAAACTGGGAAGAATAATACCGGATATGAGCAATGAGTCAGTTTTGAATACATTGATTGCCGCATATGAAGAAGGTAAAAAATTCTACAAAAAAGTTTACAAATGCGAATAACGGTTGTAGAATTACTTCAGAAAGTTTATTAAGGAAAAAAGTATGTGGAATCTAAAATGTTTTGGGACAAAGGTCTCGTTCTCTGTAGGCTCATTCCTGCTGATGATGTTGGTTGCTGTATCCCTTGTCTGCTGTGGTGGCGGAGGAGGCGGTGGAGGAGGTGTTAGTTCTTCTCCCGGACCGGCTGCTGCAACTCCTGGAACGTCCTCATCCGGTAGTTTGCCTGCTGCTGATTATGCTGGTTCTGTTGATGATTTTGATGACTGGCTTACTGCACAACCTGTAAATGACGAAGATCATCCGTATGTGGTTAATCTGACGGGGTTAACCACTGTAAATCAAATCAATCAAATTAGATATACCTTATACGACCATTATGATGATAATGATGAAAATAACCCGCCCAGAAAATATGTTGATCTCTCGCAGACCGTGCTTCCTTCCGGTATAAGTGATTTGGGAAGTGCATTCAGCCATTGTATGAATCTGGTAAAAGCCCCTGTGTTTCCGAACGGTGTTCAAAATGTGAGCAATTGTTTTTCACACTGTATAAATTTAAAAGAACCGCCTGACATTCCAAGTACAGTTACTGTTATTGATCATTGTTTTGAAAATTGTTTTGCGCTTGAAAGAGCTCCTCAACTCCCTAGCGGGGTTACTGATTTGTTATCATGTTTTAGCGGCTGTCATTCATTAACGCAAGTACCGAACATTCCAAATGGGGTTACGGACATGAGAAGTTGTTTTCAGGCATGTAGCGAGCTTGTAACTGTACCGCAAATTCCTGCGTCTGTACAACATTTGGACGGTTGTTTTTCTGGTTGTGCCAAACTTCAAAATGTTACAATACTTACATCTCACTGTGTGGTTCTGGATCCTGGCTGTAATACCGGATGGACTAATTGTTTTTCATATTGTACTGTACTTCAATCTGTTACAGTTCCTACAGCAGCAACAAAAACAGAAATGCTCGCCAGTGATTGCGAGATCTCCGACGCAAATAAAATTCACGTTGCCAATTAGTCGTGATATAATAGAATCATGAAAGTTGTTGTTATTGACGGACAGGGCGGAAAAATCGGCAAAAGTCTTGTTGAACGCATTCTTGCCGAAAAACTGCCTTGCGAACTTTTTGCGATAGGAACCAACGCCGTTGCGACGGAAAACATGCTGAAAGGCGGTATGTGTAATGCCGCAACCGGCGAAAACCCCGTTGTTGTGGCCTGCCGTGATGCTGATTTTATTGTGGGTCCGGTCGGGATCGTTCTGGCGGATTCCCTGCTTGGCGAGATTACTCCCGTTATTGCACATGCGGTCAGTTCTTCAACCGCACATAAAATTCTTATACCGGTCAATAAATGCATAACAATTGCAGGTGTTCAGGATTTGCCGTTAAAAGAATACATAGAACTTGCAGTTGAAAAACTAAAGGAAAACCTGTAAAATAAAACAAAGTCATGAAGACTTTGTTTGAACAGAAGTTCATCTTAAAACTTTTTTAAGTCCCCATGAAGGCAGCCTTTTTTTAGGTCGTTCCTTTGGCACCTCTTCTTTCTCTTGAAAATCTTTCAATCGGTTATAACCGCGTTTCTCTTTGTTCCCCGCTTTCGCTTGAAATGTTTCCCTGCGACAAACTTTTGGTGTGCGGCGCAAACGGTTCGGGCAAATCAACCCTTCTTAAAACAATCCTCGGAATAGAAAAGCCACTCGGCGGCACAATCACATATACCGGTAAAAACAACATCGCCTATTGCAAGCAGGATTTCCCCAATCCCGATTTTCCCGTTACCGCGGAAGAAGTTGTTGCAATGGGTTTGTACAAAAAGCATTATTCTGCTGAACAGGTAGAACAGTCCATGAAAAAGACAGACTGCTGGCAGCTGCGTAAGCGCCTTTTTTACACACTCTCCGGCGGCGAACGGCAGAGAGTTTCGCTCGCAAGGTGCTTCTGCCAGAATTCTTCTCTGTTGCTGCTGGATGAGCCTTCTTCATTTTTGGATGCGCAGTCAAAGGAAACATTCCTAAATCTTTTGCAGGGCATGAAAACGGAACCTGGTGCAATAATCGCTGTTACACATGATGAGGAAATTATCGCCTCGCTCGGCTGGAGAGTAATCAGACTTGGGGAGGCGCGGAATGAGTAAGCTTGTTTTTTTGTTCACGCTCAAGCCGATTATCTACGGTTTTATTGGAATGCTTGTTTCGGGGCTATGCTTTCCGCTTGCGGGTGTAATCATTCTGCGGAACAACCTTGTGCCGATGCGCTACATGCTCATGCACGGTGTTCTGTTAGGCGGCATTTTTTCCATTGCGCTCAAACTGCCGCTTTTGCCTGTGGTCATAGCAATAAACGTTCTTCTTGTTGTAATAATGTATTTTTTGAACGGCGGCAAACACTCGCGGCTTTCTACCGTGAGTTCCGCAATGATGGTTCTCACGATGGGTCTTGCTTCGCTTTTGTCGCATGTGTTTGATGTTCCGGCAAAAGACACGCTGGAACTTTTGTGGGGCAGTCCATTTGCGCTTACAGTGCCCAATCTCCTGATTCTGTTTTGCTTGGGAATACTGCTGGTGCTGTACGTTACACTGTGTTTCAGACCTATTTCGCTTTTGTTCTTTGATCAGGACATTGCCAAATCCTGCGGTGTAAACGTTAAACTGCACAATTTTCTCATGCTGCTGATAACAGCCCTTGTTATTTCTGTGGCGATGAAGATGGTCGGTGCGCTTTTGATAGACGCTCTCGTCATTCTGCCTGTTGCGGCGGTTTCAAAGAACGCAAAGAGCTTAAAAGGACTTTTTGCCGTGAGCGCGCTAACAGGCTTTTTTCTTTCGGTAATAAGTTATTTATTTTCTCTTTTGTTCAACCTTCCTGTCAGCGGAACAATGGCCGTTTTTTCGGTCATAGTTTTTTTGCTGAGTGGATTATATAAATTCATTAAAACCAAGAGGTATTAGATGAAAAACATGAATAAAGCACTTGCTTTTGGTATGGTACTGGTTCTGCTTGTTGCGTTACTGGGTTTGTCTTTCAGCAGACCGGTTCAGCCGATGAAACCTGCTTATGTAGCTTCTACAAGCTGGGTTGCCGCTATTGCGGAACTTGCAGGAATTGACGATGTTGCGACTATTGCACCGGCGAATTTAAAACATCCGCCTGAATACGAAATTACTCCAGAAGATATTGTAAAAGTTTCTCAGGCTGAATTGTTTATGCAGGCGGGATATGAGGCCATGATGAAGACAATCGCCAACGCGGCTGAAGTTGACAAAGAAAAGGTTGTAAAGGTAAAGACAACAAATTCACTTGAAAACCTTGAAAATATGGTCCAAATGCTTTCTGAAAAAGCCGGAACAAAGGAAAAAGCTGACAAACGTTTTGCCGAATACAAAAAGCTGATTGAATGGGGACGTGCTCAGGTTGCTGAAAAAGGGCTCGACAAGCTTACTGTATGGGTTCACAAGGATCAGATTCCGCTTGCAACAGATTTGGGACTTAACGTTGCAGGAACATTCGGTTCCGCACCGCTTACAAGTGAACAGTTGGCTCTCGCTGCTGAAAAGAAGTTTGACATTATCATAGACAATCTTCACAACTCAATAGCGGATCCTGCAAAGTCGGTAAGTCCAAACTCCGCCGTGATTGTATGGCGCAACTTTCCAGACCACACAGGTGACAGTGCTTTGTACAATCTCGTAAAGAACAACATAGAAACACTGCTCGCGTTGTAACGATCTCACAGGATTAGGAGGCGCTTAGTACATAAGTGAAAATTATAACATACTTGAGCGCCTCTGCGAGATTTTGCGAAGCAAAATCTCGTTGACCATTGGTTTTAACCAATGGTCGGAATTAGCCAGAGCAGTCGGGCAGTTTTGTATACTCTTTCATTCCATATTTTTATAGAAACCGTCTATTTTTTTTTCTGCAAAAACTGTATCATCGTTGAAACATCAGGAGAAAAATGACACAGATAAAAAATCGCGGCTCATTGCCAATGTTAAAACTCACATTGCCAATAGCCATGGAACAGTTTTTCAGAATTCTGGTTTCGTCCGTAGACACAATGATGCTGAGTTCATACAGCAACGAAGCTGTAGCGGCGGTCGGGCTTGTGGCTCAGTATGCTTTCTTTTTGAATCTGATATTTGCGGTGATATGTACAGGCTGTTCAATAGTTCTTGCCCAGTTCATTGGTGCGGAAAAACCAAAGAAAGATTTGAATCAGATTGCACAGGCATGCGCAATTATGATTTTTGCGGTTTCTATCGTGCTCATGCTTATTGTATTTTTTGGTACAGGACCGCTCCTTAACTGCTATACACTCGAAGATTCCGTCCGGCACTACGCCTGGCAGTATTTTGTAATTTACGGCGGAGTTTTCTGCTTTTTTAACGCGTTTAGTCTGCTGCAGGGGGCAATTCTCCGCAGCTACGGTTATACAACCGAGGCAATGATTGTTTCTATCGTTGCAAACCTTGTTAACGTAATCGGAAATGCACTTTCGCTGTACGGATGGTTCGGACTGCCGGTATTGGGTGTTCCGGGCGTTGCGGGTGCATCCGGATTTGCGATGGTTGTTTCGTGCATCATGTTTGTGTTCTATATCCGACGACGGCAGGATGTGCATTTTTCTTTAAAAGGAATTACACATGTTCCCGCCGAAAGCTTCAGACTTGTTCTTTCTGTCGGTATTCCGACAGCGGGCGAGAGCCTTTCGTACAACACAAGTCAGATTGTTATCATGGCGATGATTTCTACACTTGGAACCTATGCCATTTCGGCGCAGGTTTACACAATGACGATCGCCCGCTTTGTTTTTGTTGTTGCGATGGCGGTCGGAAATGCTGCACAGATTAAAATAGGCTATTATGTGGGTGCAGGACAATCAGAAACTGCGTATAAAAAACTGTGGATTTATCAGGGGGTTGCAACAGCGTGTTCTGTGGGGCTGATTCTGCTTGTAAACCTTGTAAAAGCTCCTGTTATCCGCATATTTACGGACATTGACGAAGTTTTTAACCTGGTAAACACGCTTTTACTTTTTTCCATATACATCGAATCCGGGCGCTCGCTGAATCTTGTAGCGGTAGGCGCGCTTAAAGGTGCGGGCGATGTACGTTTCCCTGTTTTGTATGGTATTTTTTCCAACTGGTGCATTATGGTGCTCGGCAGTTACATTCTGGGCTTAAAGTGCGGACTCGGACTTGTAGGTTTTTGGCTTGGAATCGGTACTGACGAAACAACACGCGGAATTGTTATGCTTTTCAGATGGAAAAGCCGCCGCTGGCAGAAACACGCGCTTATATAATTGTGATGTTTTTTGCATTCTGTTATAATTTGCACTATGAACGGCAATAATTTTCCCAGAGTTTTTCTTAAAAAGGGCGAAGAAAACGAACTTAAACAGGGATTCCCCTGGGTGTTCGACAATGAAATTTCGCATGTAAAGCATCGTTCTGATGAAAAATCGGAATGGAAGGTTGAGGATTTTTCTTCGTGTTCTGTTACTGACGGTTCTGTTGTTGAAGTATACACAAAAGCCGGCGGCTTTTTAGGTACAGGCGTTTTTAACCGCAAGTCCAAGATAACGGTGCGCATGATTGACAGTGAACATGCTGACCAGATTCTTGCGGATACTGAAACTTACTGGGAAAAGAAAGTTCTTAACGCGTATAATATGCGCAGAATATGTTATGCCGACAACGATTCATACAGGCTTATTTTTGCTGAGGCCGACTTTATTCCCGGTTTGATATGTGAACGATTCTGTGATGAAAAAAATAAGGTGTTTCTGGTTGTTCAGTTTTTGTCGCTTTCTTGCGAAGTGTTCCGGTCGGAAATTTTAAAAGCGCTGAACAAGGTTTGCAAACCTGACGGCATATATGAAAGGAGCGATGCTTCTGTAAGGGAAAAGGAAGGTTTGCCACAAAAAGCCGGCTGGATAGGCAAAGAGTTTGATACAAATCTGATTATTGTAGAAAACGGAATAAGACTTGCCGTTGACATAGAAAAAGGTCAGAAAACCGGATACTTTCTTGACCAAAAGTGGAACAGACAGGCGATTATGCCTTTCTGCCACGGTAAAAAAGTTCTGGACACGTTTACCCACACGGGCGCTTTCGGGCTGAACGCGGTAAAAGCCGGCGCAAAAAGCGTTGTTTCAGTTGATATTTCGCAGGAAGCCGTTGATATGGTGAACCGGAACATCGCGCTCAATCAGGCGGAAGGCAAAATGAGCGCAGTGTGCGCCGATGTTTTTGATTTGCTAAAGCAGTATGAGGCGGACGGTGAAAAGTTTGATGTGCTGATTCTTGATCCTCCTGCTTTTACCAAGTCGGCAAAAATGATAGACAAAGCGTACGGCGGCTACAAGGAAATTAATCTGCGCGCAATGCGGTTGCTTAATGAGGGCGGTATTCTTGTAACCTGTTCCTGTTCGTATTTTATGGAACAGCACATGTTCTGCGATATGCTGATGCACGCGGCAATGGACAGCCACAAGCACATTCAGATTCTGGAAAAACGCGGCGCAGGTCCGGATCATCCGGTTCTTTCCGGCTATCCAAAGTCAGAATATCTCAAGTGCGTTATTTGCAGAGTTCTGGGCTGAATCAGGCTTTTGCGCTTGAAAGCGTATAAGTTGAATATGCGTTTTATTTCTTTGCAAATTCCTGAAGAACAGCTTCGTAAACAGGTTTCTTTTTTAAGTCTCTGTTGTATAGCAGTGCATCTCCGTATCCTGTAAATGTGTAGGGAACCCAGCTTTGTTTGTCCGTGAATCCCCATGTGATAAAACTTGTAACATTGGGTTCTTCTTTTGCCAGTTTTGCAAGTGAACTGTAAATTTTTGTCTGAGTTTTCAAGCTATTTTCTGATGGTGGAACAGGCATGCGAACATCAACTTCACTGAAAGAAACTTCCAGTCCAAGATCTGCGTAGCGGCGGATATTAGATTTTACGGCAACCGCATTATACGGATAAATTGTGGCAAGATGCAGCTGGAATCCTACGCCGTCAATCGGAATCCCGCGCTTTACGAAATCTTTTACCATTTCGTACATTGCATCTGCTTTTTTGTTTCCTTGTTCTTCGTTGTTATACTCGTTAAGAAAGAGTTTGGCGTTGGGGTCTGTCTCCCGAGCCTTAATAAGTGCGTGCTCTATGTAGTCCGGTCCGATTGTTTTGTACCAGATTGTTTCGCGCATTGTACCGTCTTCATTGAACATTTCGTTTACAACGTCGTATTCGCTGATTCTTCCTTTGTATCGGGTCATAATCGTTGTAATGTGCTCATCCATTACTTCCAGCGCCTGTTCGCGGGTTTCAAGCGATGAAAGAAAGCGCGGGTTCTGATTGTGCCAGAACAGTGTATGCCATTTTACCGCTATTTTGTTTTTTTCCGCAAATTCAATCATACGGTCAACTTCGTTCCAGTTCCATGTTGTTTTGCCGGGGTGAACGCTTTCCCATTTCATACAGTTTTCGGCAACAACAATACTGCTGTTTTCACGTATGATTTGCAAATGCTCCTCGTTATTCAAATCGCTGACTGCAACTGCAACGCCTGTTTTAACTCCATGTTTTGCGGCATAGTCTTTTAATGTCTTTTTTGCGCACGATGAAAGCAAAATTGAAACAAGACCAAGCGAAAATATGAGTACCAGTGTTTTTTTCATAATAGTTCCTTTAATTTTTTATTTATTATGGATTACCGTCAGGTAATTTACATACAGAAATCCAGCCTGAAAATCCGGAATATTTTTCAAGTTCCGGAATGGTCAGTTCGATTGCGCTGTTACTGCTTCCGCAGGCTGGAAAAACCGTTTCAAAACGTTTCAGCGATTCATCAAGATATGTTGTAACTCCGGGGTTTACGGCAAACGGGCATACACCGCCAACTTCGTGTCCTATAAGGAACGAAACCTGTTCCGGTGAAAGCATTCGTGCTTTTGTTGCAAACTGTTCCTTGTATTTTTTGTTATCGATTTTTGCGTCGCCGGCGGCAACTATAAGAATCGGTTTTTCGTCAACCATGAACGAAAGTGTTTTTGCAATACGTTCCGGTTTGCATTTAAGTGCTTCTGCCGCCAATGCAACTGTTGCGCTTGAAACCGGAAATTCAATAATCCGGTTATCTTCACCGAAAGAAGCAAAAAATGCTCTTACCTTGTCAATTGCCATTTTTATTCCTTGATTTTGCGTATCTGTTCAAAATTTGAAAGCTATGTTATTATAAATCAATAATTACTTATTTGGAAGATTGATTATGAAAATTGAGACAAAAGTACTTCATTCAGGTTATAAGCCGGAAAACGGCGGTCCGGGAACAATCCCTATTGTTCAGAGTACAACCTACAGGTTTGACAGTTGCGACCATGTTGCTGCGCTTTTTGACAAACCTACCGAATATATGTATTCGCGTTTTGCCAATCCTACCTGCGATGCGGTTGAACAGAAAATCGCCGACCTTGAAGGTGGTGTGGGCTGTATGCTTACTTCAAGCGGTCAGGCGGCAAGTCTTCTTTCAGTTTTAAACCTTTGCTGTGCCGGTGACAGTTTTATTGCTTCTTCAAGTATTTACGGCGGAACAATCAATCTGTTCGGATTTACATTGAAAAAACTTGGAATTGAATGCATCTGGGTTGATGTAAACGCCTCATATGATGAAATCGTAAAGGCAATCAAGCCCAATACAAAGTGCATTTTTGGCGAAACAATCGCAAACCCGGCTTTGACAGTCTTTGATTTTGAAACCTGGGCGAAAGCTGCTCACGATAATCATCTTCCGCTTATAGTGGACAACACTTTTGCAACGCCGGTAAACTGCCGCCCGATTGAATGGGGTGCAGACGTTGTTGTTCATTCCACCACCAAGTACATGGACGGTCATGCTGTTCAGGGCGGCGGTTGTATTGTTGACAGCGGAAAATTTGACTGGGAAAAGGCTTACAAAGCAACCGGTAAATTTGCCGACATGATTGAACCGGATGAAAGCTATCACGG
>DBWK01000097.1:0-7850 GCA_002308875.1 Treponema sp. UBA1240 | reverse complement strand
CAGAGTGCTTTTTATCTGAACCTTGGTATTGAAACTCTGCCTGTCCGTATGGAACGCTATGTTGCAAACGCTATGAAAGTTGCAGAGTTCCTTAAATCCAGCGATAAGATTGCAAAAATCTCTTACCCCGGACTGCCGGAAGATTCTTACTATAAACTTGCACAAAAATATATGCCAAACGGAACCTGTGGTGTAATTTCAATCAGCATACGCGGCGGAAGAAAAGCCGCGGTGCGCTTTATGGATGCTCTGAAACTTGCTATCGATGAAGTTCATGTTGCCGATATTCGTACATGTGTGTTGCATCCGGCATCAGCAACGCACCGTCAGCTTACGGACGAGCAGCTCGTTGCCGCCGGAATTGACGGCGGTATGGTCCGACTTTCCGTTGGTCTTGAAAACGTGGAAGACATTATTGCTGACCTTAAAGTTGGTCTTGCGGCTGTCTGACGTTTACGACTAAATATTGTCAGCTTACTTCCGTATGTGTGCGGCGGCGGCGTGACCTTCCAGCCCTTCGGTGTGACCGAGCGTTTCCGCTGCATCAATAGAATTTTTCCAACCACTTCCGTTTTTGCCGGAAGAACGAAGAGTTGTTACTGTTTTTAAAAAGTGTCGTACAGAAAGTCCGCCTGTAAAACGCGCTGAGCCGGCTGTTGGCAGTGTGTGGTTCAGACCGGCTGCGTAGTCGCCGAGGACTTCCGCCGTTTCGTGGCCTATAAACAGCGAACCGTAGTTGTGTACTTTCTTTGCAAGCTTGTCACGGACTTCGCCTGAATCAAGAGCAAGTTCAAGGTGCTCCGGTGCCTTGCGGTTCGCAATGTCCGCCGCCTGGTCAAGATTATCTACTGTTATTATGTATCCGTTGTTTTTAAGGCTTTCGGCTGCGGTTTCTGCGGTGGAAAGCGTTTTCAGCTGCTTTTCAAGTTCGGCTTCAACGCTTTTTGCAAACTGATTTGAATCGGTGATTAATACTGCCTGTGCGTCTTTGTCGTGTTCCGCCTGTGCCAGCATGTCGGCGGCAACCCAGGCGGGATTTGCTGACTTGTCAGCGATAATCATTACTTCAGTGGGGCCTGCAATCATATCTATTCCACACTGTCCGTAAACAAGTTTTTTTGCTTCGGCAACAAATTTATTACCGGGTCCTGCAATTACATCACAACGTGGAATTGTTTCTGTTCCGTATGCGAGGGCTGCTATTGCCTGTGCGCCTCCACAGGCAAAAACTTTGTCTGCACCGCAAATACCTGCTGTCGCAAGAATTCCTTCGTCAGCGTAGGCTTTCCCTGAACCGTCGGAATGCGGGCGAGGTGGTGTACAGAGTATCGTTTCGGAAACACCTGCGGCTTTTGCAGGTGTAAGGCACATTATAACGCTTGAAAGCAGCGGAAAGCGTCCTGCAGGAACATAGATTCCGGCTCTTTCAACCGGAATTGTACGCTGTCCGGTAAAAAGTCCCGGTGAGATTTCCATTTCAAAATTATCAAAGGATTCTTTTTGCCTTGTTGCAAATTTTATTGCCAAGTCGCGTGAAAGACAAAGGGCTTCATATAGTTTGGGGTTATTTTTTTTCAGTTTTTCTTGTGCGTTTTTAATATCTTCCTTTAAAACTTCCAGTTTTTCAGGATTTGCACGGTCAAACTGAGCTGCAAATTCGTGTATGGCTGCATCACCGCCGGTTTTTACGCGGCTTATGATATTCATAACTTTTTCCGTAGTGTTTGCAGTATCCTGTGTTGAAGAAAGACGTTCCGAAGAATAAAAACTGTCCGGTATTTCTGTACAGGATATATTTTTAATAGTACTCATAATATAGAAAGTATATGAAAATTATTTTCCTTTTACAAGTCTGAATCCGTTGATTAAACGAAAGCTTTAATTGGTCCTGCAGAATAGTATTTTCTTTTTTTCTTTTCAAATTTGTTTTCTGATAGTATACTTCTTTGTGTACGGTATTTTTATTTACCGCGCAAAAATCTGAAAGATAAGGAGATTTTTATGAATGTATCAATTAGCGCAGTAGGATTTAACTTTGAAAAAGACCAGCAGGATTTAATTAACAAAAAAGTTGAAAGAATCAGGTATGCGGAAGATTTGATTGTAGACCTTCTTATCCGTGTTAAAGACGATAAAAAGATTATGTTTGATGTTACCGCCAATTTCAGATGGGGTGCTGTTGCTCATGTTTCGGCAGAAGATTATGATTTTGCGGCTGCATTGAACAAGACAATGGATATTCTTGACACAAAGGTAAAGAAAGAAAAAGACAAGATACAGGAGAAATAAGCACATTGCAAATTCTTTTGTGAATGTGTATAGTTTGGCGTATGGCTGGAAAGCACTTTTCTGTTCTTGACTTATTGGATTTGGATTTAAAAGGACATAACTCTCTGAATTTGCGCTGTGTCTGCGGACGGCGCGGTTTGGTGCGGGAACTCACTGTTCCTGATATCAACCGTCCCGGTCTTGCTTTGTCCGGCTTTTACGAGTCGTTTGCGGCGCAGCGCGTTCAGCTTTTTGGCCGTGGTGAAGTTTCATATCTTTCAAAACTGTGTTCTGAGGGAAATGTTGAAACAATAAAACAGTTTTTTTCATACAGCGATATTCCGTGCTGTGTTTTTACGCATAATCTTGAACCGGAACCGATTCTGATTAAATTTGCGGAAGAATCGGACTGCGCCGTTTTGCAGACTGATCTCGATTCAACCGAGTTTTCTACACGGTTATTGCGTGTTTTTTCCAACATTTTTGCACCAAAAAAATCCATGCACGGTGTTCTTGTTGAAGTTTACGGTCTTGGAATTCTGATTACGGGCGATTCCGGCGTAGGAAAGAGTGAAACAGCCCTTGAACTGATCGAACGCGGACACCGTCTTGTCGCCGATGATATTGTTGAAATCCGGTGTGTAAACGGAAACACCATCCTCGGACAGGGTGCAAACAAGCTTATCAGTCACCATATGGAAATCCGCGGTCTTGGTATAATAAATATTGCGCAGCTTTACGGCGTAGGTTCAATCCGCGAACAAAAGGAAGTTCAGCTTGTAGCAAAACTTGAAGAGTGGAACTCAAACAAAGTTTACGACCGGCTTGGAACGCAGCAGCTTTCAATGGATTTACTCGGCGTAAAAGTGCCTATGCTTGAAATTCCTGTTCGTCCCGGACGAAATGTACCTATTATCATAGAAACAGCTGCGATGAACGAAAGACTTAAATCCATGGGTTATTTCTCTGCAAGGGATTTTAATCAGAATGTGCTTAAGTGGATAGAAACTGATGCTGCTCAAGCTGCTTATTATGGCAGTGATGATTCATATTGATATAAGGATGATGCTACTGTGGTAGAAAAAATCGTAATTGTAAAAAATCGTGCGGGAATACATGCACGGCCTGCTGCCCTGATTGCGCAGACAGCCAACAAGTTTTCTTCGGAAGTACTGATTGAAAAAGATAATACAGTTATAAATGCAAAGTCCATCATGGGTGTAATTACCATGGCGGCTGGTTACCAGACAGCTCTTACAATAAGGGCTGAAGGCTCCGATGCCGAAGCCGCCGTTAATGCGCTTGAAGCACTTTTTGAAAATAAATTTGAGGAAGAATAATCTGCCGCATACAAAAGCTTGCGTTTTTAGAAAATTTATGTATACTTATGTATAGATATGAAAGCTTTGACTACATGCCAGCAGGATGCTCTCCGTTTTATACGCGAATATTGTGATACAAATTTCAGACCACCTACTGTCCGTGAAATTGCCAATCATTTTGGAATTACTGTAAAAGCCGCTCAGGACAGAATCACTGCTTTACGCAAAAAGAACTATCTGGCTCCCAGCGACAGCAGTTCACGTTCTTTTCGTATTCTGATTGATATTGACGAGGCAGGAAAAATAGAGCCGGAGCTTGTTCATATTCCGCTTTTAGGACAGGTTGCTGCCGGAAAACCACTGCTGTGTGAAGACAATATAGAAAAATATCTTTCAGTTCCTGAAACTATGCTTAGAAAAAATCACGAATACTTTGCCCTGAGAGTAAAGGGAAACAGCATGGTTGACGCTGGTATTTGGGATGGAGACACTGCACTGATTCAGCAGTGCGAAACAGCGGAAAACGGTGAGATAATTGTTGCTGTGCTTGATGATTCCGCTACTCTAAAGCGGTTTTTCAAAGAACCTTCGCGAATACGACTTCAGCCGGAAAATCCTGATTTTAAACCGATTTATTGTCAGGATGTGCGGATTGCAGGAAAACTGGCTGCAATTTTCAGGACATATTGATGTCGGATAACTTATATTTGTTTACCGGACCTGAAATTGGTCTGCGTTCTGATGAAATTGAAGGCTTAAAGCGAAATCTCGCGCGAAAGGCTTCCGGCGTAGATTATCACCTGTTTTATGCAAACGAAACTCCCTCTGCAAGCGTTGTTTCGCTTCTTATGAATGGTTCACTTTTTTCGGACGCAAAATTTGTTGTTTTTGCCAATGCTGAACTTATAAAGAAAAAAGAAGATATTGAAGTTATTTCCGAATGGAAAAAGACTGCTTCGGATGAATCTGTGCTTGTGCTGGTGTCAGATGAAATTGGAGTTGACAAAAAATTGGAGGCCCTTGTTTCCAAAGACAAAAAAAAGATTTTCTGGGAACTGTTTGATAATAAAAAAACGCAGTGGGTCACTGATTTTTTCAAGCGGCAGGGGTATTCGATAGAGCCTGATGCTGTTGAGACCATTCTGGAACTTGTCGAAAACAATACTGCCGCACTTGCCGCTGAATGTGGACGGTTTTTTGTATGCTTTGACAAATCGCATACAATAACGGAGAAAGACGCGGACTCTCTGCTCTCGCACAACCGCGAGGAATCACCGTTTACACTTTTTGACGCACTGGCAGGAACCGGTTCCAAGACCGAACGGCTTGAAAACGCACTTGAGATTCTCCAAAAAATCAGACTTTCAAAAGATTCTTCGGGTGTGCAACTAATTGCCGGTTTAACATACTGTTTCAGGAAGTTGTCGGTTTGGCACACCTTACAGGCTTCTGGTTCAGTTTCTCCGGTGGATTTAAAGTCAAAGGGGTTTGCAAGTTCAAAAATGCAGGAACAGTATCGCCGTGCCGCCCGAATTTGGAACACGGCCGATTGCAAAGCAATACTTGCCCTGCTTGCCGGTACTGATATGCAGATTCGCTCGGATGGAACCGCACTTGAAGAAAATGCCCTGCAAACACTGATTTATCTGATTGTACAAAAGAACGGACAGCCTGCTTTTGCTTACGAAACTGACTAGCCGGTTACAAGTCCATTGTGTTCAGAAGCTTTTTTAGTGATGCAAGTTCATCTTTTGTCATTGTTACGCCTTTTCCCATTTTTTGGTGATCCGGCGACCAGCTGCGAATGTCGAATTTGGCAGGACGGTCGCCCCAGGCTACAGAATTAAGTTCAAGTTTCCATCCTGTTTTTGATTCTGAAAGGACGCCGTGTGTTTGTTCTACTGTGAATGAAAAATCATCAGCCATTGTTTACCTCTTTTGATTAGGATATAACGGTTTTACCGTTTATCAGGAACGTCGGTTTTAAAGTTTCTGCTTTGCAGGTAAAAGAAAAGCGCTGTGCTCATAAGCGCATGGGTTGTTTTATCTTCGCCCATTTCATTTAGTAGTGTCTGCTCGTCAACGGTCATCACGGTTATGTATTCATCTTTGTCCAAATTTCTCTTTTCAGTGTTTGTGAGTTCTTCCGCAAGAAAAAAATGGCATTTGTTGGACATTATAGCAGGATTTGGGTATACGGATTTGAGAAGTTTAATTTTTTTTGCCGTATAGCCTGTTTCTTCCGTTAGTTCCCGTAAAGCGGCGCATGAAGGTTCTTCGCCCTTGTTTATCACTCCACCGGGAAATTCTATACTGAGTTTGTTTGCTCCGTGGCGCCATTGCTTTACTAAAAGAAAATGTCTTTTGCCGTTAACTGTTAATACAGGTATGGTTATAACCCAATCCGGCGCATCCAGTACTATGTATTTGCCTTCGTTGTTGTCCGGGGATACTGATGTTACTGTGTTTATTGTGAATACGGGTGTTTTGCACAATTCTTCGGAGTTTTTAACCTGCCACTGTAAATCTTTGTCGCTCATATTTTTCCTTTTGACAGAATTTGGTATTAGCTTTATTCTATAATAAGTTGTGTAGAAAAGTCATTCTTTTTTTTATTTTTTTTGGAGGTTTTTTATGGCAATAATCGCTTTTTCAAGACAGGTCGCGGCATTAGGTGATGAAATTTCTGCATTGCTCGCAAAAGAAATGAATTACAAATTTATAAGCAGACATATGATAGAAGAACGTCTCGTAAAGCTGGGTTTTCCGGCTGAAAAGCTTAAAAAATATGATGAAATAAAACCGGGTTTTTTGGCTTCACTGGCTAAAGACAGAGATGAGTATCTGGATTATCTTCAGACGGCAATTCTTGAAGCAGCTGCTGAAAACAACTGTATTTTAATCGGGCGAGGTGCTTTTGCCGTGCTTGAAGATGTGCCGAATTGCATTGCTGTGCGGCTGGTCTCGTCAGAATCTGCCAGAATTTCTAGATTGATGGAAGAATTCAGCTGGGATGAAAAAAAAGCAAGACAGCGCATAGATGCAAGTGACACCAACAGATTGGGTTTTCACAAGAGCTTTTTTAATTTGATGAGCGAAGATCCTTCTCATTATCATCTTACGCTTAATACGGCGCTTATGGATATGAATACTTCCGTAAACATTATTTCAACTTTGGTAAAAAGTCTTGTTACCCCTGAAAAAGAAGCTGAAGGAAAAGCTTGCATTGATAATCTTCTTGTTGCCCAGCGTCTGGTAAACAAACTTGTGTTTGAATACAGGCTCCCTGTTAATTTTCTGAGGGTTGTTATTAAGGATGATAAACTTTCCATTCACGGAGTTTCTGATTCCGTCGCTGTTGCGGAACAGGCCGTTTCAATTGCATCGAGTCTGCATCCCGACAAGAATGTGGTTTCGTGCATAAGTATTGTTCAGGATTTTAAATCCTATCCGTAATGGCTGTTATTGATTGACAGATTTTTGTTGAACTGCGATATTATAACTATGACTTTAGCTAACAAATTTACAATGTCCAGAGTTTTGCTTGCTCCTGTTTTTTGTGCGGTTTATTTTCTGCCGTCGGTTTTTCCGTCAACGGGTGCTTTGTCTGTATACATTATGATTCCGTTACTTGTTTTTATGGAATTGACTGATTTTTTTGACGGTTATTTTGCCAGAAAGATGGGCGAGGTTAGTGATTTTGGCAAACTGTTTGACCCGTTTGGTGACGTTCTTGTACATTTGACAACATTTTTTTGTTTTATTTGTTCCGGTTATATGCGCCCGTTTGTTTTTATTCTGATTTTTTACCGTGAATTTTCAATGCTTTTTTTACGTTTGGTCGCTGTCCGACAGGGAATTGCAATCGGGGCACGTAAAGGTGGAAAACTGAAAACTGTTTTGTATGTGGTTGCCGGTTTTTTTGCTCTGTTCAGAGTGTGTGCTGCACGTATGGGATTTGAAATCCCGTTCGGAAGTATGTTAAATACAGCAGGCGATGTTTTGTTTTTGCTTTGTCTGCTGGCTGCTTATGTATCTTTTGTAGATTATTTGCTGACTTTTGGAAAAGTTTTAAAAGATTTAAAATAAATTCTGATAAATTCTTTATTTTTTCTCAGAAAAACCTTGACACGGGAAGCGGGAATGTGATAAGTTAATTCTCGCACCGCTTCAAGGCGCATTGCGCTGTGGTTGCAGACCACGGAAAAATTATGAAAACGCTGCGCTATTTTGCATCTTAGCAACGATATTTGAAAAAAA
>DBWK01000063.1:42494-89128 GCA_002308875.1 Treponema sp. UBA1240 | reverse complement strand
TCTTTTCCTTCAACATATTCAAACGGTGGGAATGCGGCGTTTGTTCCGAGCTTAACAATTTTTGAAGCAGAACTATCTGTTTTGTCAGCAGGAATAACAATTTTGCCGTCAACAGGCATGAATGCGTTTACAAGTTTTTCATAGTCGCCGTTTGCTTTCATTGTTTCAATTGTTTTGTTGATTGAATCAAGCAGTTCGGGATTGCCTTTTTTTACAGCGATAGCGTATTCTTCGCGTGCAAAATTATCTTTTACAATAGTAAGATTCTTGTTGCGTGAAACAATTTCCTTTGCAGGAAGTTCATCAAGAACAACAGCGTCGATTGCACCGTTCTTAAGGTCAAGTGCCGCATCTATTCCTGTTTTGAAAGAAGAAATCTTTGCACCTTCAACATTTTCTTCAACCCACATTTCGCCGGTTGTACCTGCCTGTACACCGATTTTTTTACCTGCGAGGTCTGCTGCAGAATTAATAACAACCTTTTCCTTTTTTCCGCCAGCAAAAACAGCAGAAGTCAGCAAACATACTGCAATCAAAAGAGTAAGAATTTTTTTCATAATAGAAACACCTCCAATTCTTTCAGAAAATATAGCACAATTTGAATTTGGTGTACAGCAATATTGTTTTTTTAAAGTTTTAGCTGTAAAATTAGTATTTATAGAGAGGATATTATGCATAAAGAATTTTTGCCTTATGATAAAGTTCGGAACAATTCTCTGAAAATGGCATATAAAATCATTCAGGACGGATTTATTCCCGATGTTATTTACGTTTCACTCCGTGGCGGCGCGTACGTTGCAAACGTTGTAAGCGAATACTTTAAGCTTGCCCGCAAAGACGTTCATCCGGTTTTGTATGCGGCTGTTGTTGCACGTTCATATACGGACATAAGACAGCGTGACAGGGTTATGATTGACGGCTGGACTTATTCACCGGAACATCTGCGTCCCGGCGACAAAATTCTTTTGGTTGATGATATTTTTGATACCGGCAAGACAATCAATTATCTTGTTGACGTTCTCCTTGAAAAAGGTATTCCGCGTAAAGATATAAAAGTTGCCGTTCATGATTACAAGTATTTTACATACAAAGAAACTCAGCTTCCGATTCAGCCGGACTACTGGTGCCGCAAATTTGAAATTACCAAGCCGGAAGAAGACCGCTGGATTCACTATATGAGTCACGAACTTGTAGGTCTTTCACAGGAAGAGCTTGAAGAAAACTATTATAAGGATGACCCTGAACTCAAGGAAGCAATGAAATACATTTTTCCGTAATGTGTTCATGGATTTGAGAGTATGACGAAAAAGCCTTTTAACTTAAAGAAAATTGCTATCTTTTTTTTCTCACTTTTTTTTACACAATTGATTTACTCTCAGGTTCTGCTTGCGCCTAAATATACGGTGCAAAAAACAAAAAATGGTTTTATCTACAAGTTTTCCGTAAATCCGCAGGAACTTGTGCATTACAGGGTTTTTGATTCGTTTACAGGAACAGTTACCGAAGGCGAAGCCTATGATTCTGACACACTTTCAGTAAACCACAATGACACAGTAACAGCATGGACTGAAACTTTCGGCGGAACAAGAAGCCGTCAGATAACACTCAGTCGTGAAATTTCATCCAATGCACCTAAAATCAATATACTGAGCCCTGCACCGGGAACCTGGGCAAACAAACAGGCTCTGGTTATAGAATGTTCCAATGATACGGAAGTTTTTTATTCGTTCAGCGGAACGGATCCGCTTGAATTCGGTTTTGCGTACGACGGTCCGGTTTTGATAGACATCAGCGGGAACGTTGAAGTAAAAATAAGCGCCGTTCATTCCAGCGGAACAATAATGGAAAAGACAATCGCATACACGGTAAAAGAAGCAGGCGGGAAAAAACCGCCGCTGAACATATCTTCAATGGAACCGATTATTTCAATCGGAACTGATTCTTCCGTAACTCTGCCGGAAAACACCGTTTTTGTTATAGGCGACAATGCGCATCCTTATCTAAAAGGTCAAACGCTTACTCCGCAAGTTCCGTCCTGCCGTAACAGCTGCGTTCCGTTGCTCATAAACTGCAACAACGCTTTTTACAGGTATATGCTGCAGTCGATTGACGCTCCGTCAACAGGTAATGTACAGCAGCTTGCTCTTAGTTCTCCACTACAGATAATAGACTGGAATTTTGTTATGCTGAAAAACGAAAATCCGGTACAATATTCGGTCGACGGCGAAAACTGGCGTACATACAGCGAGCCGTTTTTTATTGACAGAACAAAGCGACACACTATCCGCTGGAAGGAAAACTCACGAATACAAAGTCTTGAGCTGCCTCCCAAGCCGGTTCTGACGGGACTTCCCGAAAACAATATAACAAACCGTCCTCTTGAAATACAGTGTTCAAATCCGCTGTACACTTTCCGGCTTGAAAATCAGGGAGAAGTTTCAAGACCTCTTACAACTTACTATATTGACGCTTTGTATGGCGAAGAAAAAACCGTATCAGTTTCGCTTCCGGTATATTATGGAAATATTAGACAGGGAGAACTTGCGTTTTCGGTAAAAATTGACCGTCAGCCGCCGGCACCGCCCTTGCTCATTAATTCCGAAAACGGATACTGGTTCCGCAATGATATAGGATTGAACCTGTATTCTTCCGAATCTATTTACACTGCCATAGATGAAACCTATAAAAGCGCGGACTTTTATGAAACCTTTACCGCGCCCGAAGATGTTTCCGTGCCTGAAGATCTCGAATTTATGCCTTTTGCCGGAACAAAGATGTTGCTGACCGGTGACGAATCGTTAGCGGTAAACTATACCGTATATGCCTACGCAAAGGATGCAGCCGGCAACAAAAGCGATGTTTCAGTATTCCGGGCAACAGTCGACAAAAACAACTACTATCTGGACTCAGCAAGCCGGAGCAAAATTCCTGACGGTTCACCACAAAATCCTTTTACTACGGTGGAAGAAGCGTTTGGTGCTGTAAATTCGCTTGAAAAATCCGTTTTGCACGTAAAAGGCACTTTCAACGATTTGCAGTCAATACAGCTGCTATCGGACTGCACAATCACAGGTTACGGTAACTGCCGCTTTTCATTCCTGCGCGACGGTATTTTTAAAATAAAGAATTGTAACGTTGTTATTGAAAACTGTCTTTTTGAAAAGAGCGGACTTATTTTTGGAGAAGAAGCGAACTATCCTTCTTTGGCTGACAATCCGCTTATACTGACAAACAACGCCGGTCTTTCACTGAACAACTGTGAACTAATTTTTACCGGTATAAAATCAGCTCAGGCTCTGAACTGCGAAAACAGCAGACTTAATTTGAACAAATCAAACATTACGGTTGTTTCTTCAAACTATGCATCGGGTGTAAATGCAACCAAAACTGAAATAATTGGAAACGATTCATGTTTTTCGTTGACCGCAGAAAACACCGTTGGCTTTTCACTGACAGACTGTCTTTTCAGCCTGAAAAAATCACGCTGTCTTTTAAACACAAAGCGCGGGCGCGGCGCGGAACTTTACAACTGTGTATATTCAATGGAAGAAAATACATCGGAAATAACAGGTGCAACCCACGAAGTTTTTCCCAATATACAGATTTGGAAAGATACAGCTTCTTTTGAAGCTGTATCGGTTACAAAATGACATGTGGAATTGACGAAGCGGGACGCGGACCTCTTGCCGGTCCTGTAACTGCCGCCGCAGTCGTGCTTCCGGAAGATTTTCCTGTTGAAATTCTTAACGACTCAAAAAAGCTTTCTGAAAAAAAACGCTTTGAGGTTGAAAAAGTCATAAAACAAAAAGCGCTCGGCTGGGGATTAGGCTGGGTGTGGGAAGATGAAATCGACAGAATAAACATTCTGAAGGCAAGTCTTTTGGCGATGAAATATGCATACGAAAATATGCAGCAAGAATTTCCAAATCTTCCGGTTCCTGTTTCTGCCATAATCGACGGTACTTTTTGTCCTCAGATTCCGGTGCAGTGCAGAGCTGTTCCAAAAGCGGACGCCACATACCCCGAAGTTATGGCGGCATCAATTCTTGCAAAAAATGCGCGCGACCACATGATGATTAGAATCGGACAGTTTTTTCCCGAATACCAGTATGAGAAACATAAGGGCTATCCTACAAAGCTTCATAAAGAACTGTTGAAAAAATTCGGAATTTCGCCCATACAGAGGAAAACTTTCAAATTCTAATCTAAAGCATTATTTTTGCATTGCAAAAAAACTCCAGTACAGAGTCTTTCTTTTGAGCAAACTTTTTGCTTCCCGAAGCCTGCAATGTAAACGTCGTTTTTCCGTCGAACAGACTGAATACCGCTTTTTGCTTCATAGAAAAACCATCACAGAGATATTTTTTCTTTTTTATGTAATCAACCTTTCCTGTGCAATACAACGTCAGCAATTTATCAATTTTAGCCGTCCAAGAACCATATAATTCCAATTCCGGTTCTTTTCCGACCATGTCAGGAAACGAAGTTACTGAAACTGAAAAGGCATAATTCTGAAAAAACTTTCCGAATTTGTTGTCCAATGACAGACTGATTTCTTGCGTAAACAGAGAATCTTCAGTAATCAAGAGCGGATTTTTACCGCCAAATTCCGCCTCCTTAACAGCAAGTTTTACCGACAAGGCAAAACCGTCCTTTTTTGTTGTTTCCTCAAAAACCAAATCCGCTCTGTCAGTTTTTTTGGCATTTCTTGACAAATTGTAACTGCGGTTCACTGTGTATCTGCATCCCGCCTCAACATTTATTCCTAACGGGAACTGAATTTCCGCAAGAGGATTTGTATATGCTGAAAAAACTTTTCTGTTCATGCTTCCGGCAGGGATGAGGTGGTCAAGCGAACTTACGTAAAATCCGTTGTTCCAGCTGAACGAGCGGTAACAAAGCAGCAATTCATTACGTGTACTGAAAGTCGGTTTTCCGTACGGCGATGCACTTATCTCCGACAGGGTTGAAAACAGACAGAAATCGTTTTTGTATGTTGCTCCAAGTGCATTATACGCGATACGCTGCGGAACAAAGTTTCTTGTATTTCGGAACCAGTTTGAATAGGACTTGGGAGTAACAAAATGAGAGCCTCCAATGCCGGTAATGACAAGATTGATTTTTGAAAACTGTATTCCACAGCCTGAAAAAAATCCGCTATGTTTTTTCAGGTTAGCTGTTAAATCAGGAGTTTCTTTTATATTAGCATTTGATATTTCGGTTTGCGTACCTGTAAAAAAATGCAGATCAAAGTTTGGAAACGAGAATGTGTCGGATAAAAGAAAACTATACGGCGTGTTTTCGGAAGTACTTATACCCGGAACATTAGCACGTACGTTACTGGAAACACTCATTACAGACGAAAAAACAGTAGTGGATGAAAAAGCTGTTTTTTTAATCTGGGGAAAAAATCCGCCGAACGTAAAGTTTCCCAAACACACATTCAGATTTTTGCAGGGAGTAACCTGCAGAAACAGAGTTTTAAAAGCCGGCTTTTTTGAAATACTGAGCGTACCCGCAAAAGTCATAAACTCATTTTTTACGTTTAATGAGCTGCTTACAGCACAGCTTTCCTCAAGTTTTACCTGCGTTTGAACAGTGATTTTCTGCGCGCGGGTAGAAAACAAAGTCCAAAATACCATAACAATAAATATAAGTATCTTTTTCATACTATTATATATTGATTTTAAAACCTGATTTTGTACGTTTCGCCGTTGTAATAAATCTTTTTGTTATGGAAAAAACATCAGCATACATGTTATAATGAAATTCAATAAAATCTTTTTTTCGGGAAGTTATTTTGAGAAGTATTCTTCTTGTAGACGCGACAGATACAACAGCCGTTGTTGACCTATTAAGCGGCTCCGACTTTACGGTTACAGTCTCAAGGTCTGTTACACAAGCTTTGGATTATTTACAGAAAGAACATTTTGATCTTCTTATAACAGAAACTTCCCTGCCGGATAAAACCGGCTTTTTTCTGATTCGATTTTTACGAAAAAAACTTGGACAAAAAAAAATTCCCGTCATTATTCTGACAACAAGAAAAGCTACAAAATTCAAAGTTCACGGATTAAAAATAGGAGCAAACGATTACATTACAAAACCGTTTGTCTACGAAGAATTTTTGGCGCGGGTGCATGTACAGATGCGAATTCTTTCATTGATTGAAAACACATCCGATACTTCCGACAGAAAAAAAATACAAAGCAGCATAATGAGCCGCCCCGACTACTTTTTTGGTCCGTTCCGGCTTAATTATCAACAGGTTGTTCTGTACAAAAATGACGAAAAAGTTCCGCTCACGTTTCAGGAATTCAAACTTTTGGTATATCTGATTGACCACAAAAACCAGCCTGTAAGTAAGGATGAAATTCTTGACCGGCTTTGGAAATATGAAGTCGGTTCAAGAACAATCTATACGCATATGTCCTGGCTGCGCGAAAAGCTAAAATGTGAAGAAAATCCGGAAGGCTATATAAAAACTGTCCGCCAAATTGGATATATGTTTGAAGTAAAGGAATAAGGCTCTATTCAAAAACAGGATAACACTCAAAACCTGAATTCTTAAGGTTTTGTCCTACACTTCCGTCAGTTTCCCTAACAAGAACAGCATAATAAACAGTACCGCTCGGACGTGTTTCTGTACGGATAGTTCCCTCAAAGCCGGCTGCTTTCAATTTTTTTACGCAATTCTGTGCATTTGCTTCGCTTTTGAAAAAACCTACCTGTTGCCATGTGAGTTTTTCTTTTGAATTATCAGTGCTTTTAACATTTTTTTGAGGTTCTGCCGCAGTCTCCGTTTTTTGCGCAGCTGGTTGGAATTCATTGTTTTTTCGTGGAATAAACAAAAAATAACTTGCAGGAAACAATCGTGTTTTGCCGTTAATCAAAGCCGTTTCTGGAGAAGCCGGATATTCCGTTTGCAGTTGCATTGCCCAGTCAGTTTCGTTTGTAAGCCACCAGAGTGAAAACAAAACTGAAGCTTTTACACCGCTCATAGTGTCGTCTTTTAAAAAGGACTTAAAAAGTGAGACAGGTTTTTCAAGTGATTGAACACTGGGAGCCTTGAGCACACCGCACCACACTGCCAAAAATTTTGCAACAGAACTATCTGCCTCATTAAGCGAGATAACGGAATCCAGCACGGCTTCCGCAGTTTCAAGCTCCCCGGCGGACATTGCGCATGCTGCCGCCTGAATGCGAATATCCGAATTCGGTTTGTTTTTTTCAAGCTGAATAATTGCAGAATATGTAGAATAAGCATCCAAATACAAGCCGGACTGCTTCTGGAGATTTGCCATAAAAAGGAGCGTTTGTTTTTTTTCTTCTATATTATTTATACTTTCAACATTTGCCGCTATATAACTGATGGATTCAGCGGGCGAATTCATTTTAAGGGCATTATCTATAAAAGGCGATTTTTCGGCATAAAGAGGAAAGAATATTAAAAACAGAAATAATTTTGCAGAAACAAAACTATTCTGTTTGAACAGGCGGTTCAATTTGCTCCGTTCCTTTTTTTTCTGTCTCATGCTTTTTTTTCGGCATTTTAAGTTGTGATGACCACTTTTTAACTTCTTTGTTTTTTGCGGCTATCTTCCCTATGGAAAACGGAAGAGAAAAAAGAATACCTACACAAAATGAACAAAACATTGTCATAAACACAGGAACATTTTCAAATTCCCAAAAAACAAGAGAAATATTTGAACTGTTTCCAAGGTTAAAACCTACAAGACAGGTTATAACAACAAGACTTAGAATTACAAAAATCAGTTTCCAGGGCATAGTACTCCTCCAGCTGTCAGCAAATTTTAGCACGGAAAGTGTTACCGGTCAATTCAGACAATTCAACCGTAACAAATTTTCCTATTAAACTTTCATCTCCGTAGAACACAACCCGCTCATCTCTTTCAGTACGTCCCAAAAGCTCATCTTTGTTGTCCCTTGAAACAGCTTCCGCCAGTACGGTAACTTTTTCGCCGACTCTTTGCATAAGCTTGTCTTTTGTTATTTGAAGTTGCAAATCAATGACAAGCCCGACCCGCCGTTTTTTTTCTTCAAGCGGTATCTGGTTTTTCATAGAACAAGCGGCGGTTCCCTCGCGGGGATTGTAATAATACATATACGCGGTTTCAAACTGGACTTCCCTCATAAGTGACAGGGTTTGCTCAAAATCCACTTCTGTTTCGCCGGGGAAGCCTACAAGAATATCCGTTGAAAGCGAAACATCGGTAATCCGGTTTCGTATTTTTTCAACAAGAGTAAGATAATCTTCGCGGGTATACTTTCTGTTCATAGCCGAAAGAACCGATGTTGAACCGTTCTGTACAGGAAGATGAATGTGCCGGCAAAGAACTTTTTCCCGCGCAATAACGTCTATCAGCCTGTCGGACAAATCTTTCGGGTGACTCGACATAAACCTGACCCATCCAATAGAAGAATTCGATGTCTTAAGACGAGTCGCAATCCGTTCCAAAAGCGCAGGAAAGTCAACCATTACAGTTTTTCCGTCAACCGTTTCTTCCCATTTGTACGAATTCACATTCTGCCCCAAAAGGGTAACTTCGCGCACACCCTTAGCGGACAAATAATCCAGCTCTGCAAGAATTTCGTCAGCACTGCGCGATACTTCCCTGCCCCGCACAAACGGAACAATACAATAGGAACAAAAGTTATTGCAACCATGCATTATGGGAACAAACGACTGGAACGCACCCTGCTCGTATGAGAGCGGTGCGAATGAGTAAACTGCGGTTTCCTTTAGATCAGAAAAGCTTTTATTTTGTTCAATGCAATCTATTATGTCTTCAAAGTGCTGTTTTTGAAAGGTTCCCACTACATAGTCAACAACAGGATGCTTCTTTTTCAAATCATCCTTGAGTCGTTCAGCCATGCAGCCCGTAACAATCAGTGAAAGTTTTTTTTGTGGAACTTCAACCGCAAAGGGATTTGTTCGTTTGGCGGAAGAAAAATCACCGCTGCGGGCTTTTTTTAATGCCGCATACCAACCGAGCCGGCCTAAGATACGGTTTTCAGCGGTTGCACGTACAGAACAGGTATTTATAACTACCAAATCAGCTGTTTCGGCATAATCGGAAGCAGTCCAGCCGCGAAGAAGCAGAATCTGCTCAATGGAAGCGGATTCCGCTTTGTTCATCTGGCAGCCGTACGTTTCAAAAAAATACCTCATTCAGAAAACTCCGTGTATGCAAAGGCATTGTGATTGTGAATACTTTCAAAACTTTCGGCTTCAACGCTGAACCAGGAAAACGGTTTTTCCGACTGAGCGTTTTCGCCTGTGGCAAAATTGCACAGTCCTATGTACACTTCGCGCACAATGTCTTCAACAAAGCGCGGATTATCATAGGCGTGTTCGGTTACAAACTTTTCGTCTTCGCGCTTGAGTATTGAATAAACGGCGCTTGATGCGGCGTTTTCAACAAGCGTTATTATATCCTCAATCCAAAAGAAAGATTTGTTTTCAACCTTAACAGTAACAATACCGCGTTGATTATGAGCGCCTTTTTCGCTTATTGCCTTTGAACATGGACAAAGCGTTGTTACCGGTACGGAAACACTCACAAAAAAATCAGACTTTATTTTACCGCCGTTAATCGCACGCACACTGCCTTCGTATTTGCAGTCATAAACCATCATGCCTGACTGACCGGATACAGGAGCTTTTTTTTCAAGAAAAAACGGGAATGCAAGTGTTCCGAACGATTCCGCTGCATCAAGATTCTGGCGGATTTCTTCAAGCATAAGCAGAAAACGGTTCATTGAAAGATTTGAATGGTACTTGTGAAAAACTTCTATAAAACGGCTCATGTGAGTTCCCTTAAAATTCTTGGGAAGATTCACATAAAGATCTACCTTTGCAGAAGTAGTCTGAGTTCTGTTCGCCCTGTCAAGAACATGAACAGGATAGCTCAGACCTTTTACACCTACTTTCTGCAGAGGAATTTCTCTGTCATCCGTCTGATTCTGTATATCAACCATTATTTTGAAGCCGCCTCAAGCACATTCTGCATAAGCATTGCTATTGTCATTGGTCCAACACCTTTTGGAACAGGTGTTATATATGAAGCAACTTCTTTTGCAGCTTCAAAATCAACATCACCTACAAGTCTGAAACCGCTTTTTTTTGTGCTGTCGGGAATGCGGTTTACACCTACGTCAATAACAACGGCACCTGGCTTTATCATGTCGGCAGTAATAACTGCGGGCTTTCCGACAGCAGCGATAAGAATATCCGCCTCTCTTGTAACAGACGGCAAATCTTTTGTACCAGTATGGCAGATTGTAACCGTTGCATTACATTCACGCCGTGCAAGGAGCAAAGAAACCGGTTTTCCTACAATATTGGAACGTCCTACAACAACGGCTCTTGCACCGTCGGTCTTTATACCCATTGTTTCAAGCAGAACAATGATACCATGCGGTGTACACGGAAGAAAAGCCTTGCGCCCGATAACAAGATTCCCGACATTTACGGGGTGAAAGCCATCAACGTCTTTTTCCGGCTTTATCGCCATAATGACTTTATCTTCATCTATGTGCTTTGGTAAAGGCAATTGAACAAGAATACCATGAACAGACTCGTCAGCGTTGAGCTCATTAATTATTTTCAAGAGCTCCTCTTCTGAAGTAGACTCCGGCAACCTTATCGAACGGTCTTTCATGCCAACTTCGGCGAGGGCTTTTTCTTTGCCTGTTACATAAGATACACTTGCAGGATTTTCACCAACAAGGATAACCGCAAGACAAGGCTGTATTCCCTTTTTTACAAGTTCAGCCGTTTGACCGGCAACCCTTTTTCTTACATCAGCCGCAATCTGAAAACCGTCTATAATTACTGCGCTCATAACACCGCCTCCCGTATTATTTAAATTTTTTGTTTGACAATAGACATTTACATACAAATACGATAGAATGATAAAAAAGTTAAGATATCAGAAACTTTTTCAGCTGCATTCAATGATTTGTAGTGTACATATTTTCTGATTTTTATGCTATATCTTTTAATCAGATACTGAGGATTTATGAAACGTATTCTATTTATAGTTTTACTTATGCTTTGTTTATTCTCACCCTGTTTTTCAGAAGAAGAATTATATGAATATGAAGAGCATGCGGATTCTTCTTTTCCGGAAGATTCTTTTGTCGGAGCTGAAATAAACCAAAAAGGTGATCAGACTATAAATATCGGTCTTGCAGGTAATTACGCATTACAGCCAAGAAAGCTCGGTTGGGGCGGTAGTGCTACGCTGGGATACAACAGGAACATCTCTTCAACCATTGCCTTCGGTGCAAGTATGGATTTTGATTATTTCAGAACAATGGGAAGCAATATCTATTATATGGTTCCTATTATGGCAAAGGGAATTTTTCAAATTGCGTTCGGGCGGTTTGAAATTCCAGTTTCAATTTCCGTAGGAGGTGCTCTTGAGTCCTATCTTGATAAAATATACTTCGGACCGATAGCAAAACCGGAAATTGGTTTGTTCTACAGATACTCTGCTGACTGGTCTCTTGGAATAACAGCGGGTGCTACCATAACACCGCAAATTTATCAGGATACAACTCAGAATCGCACAGGTTATGCAGCTTATGCAGGTCTTACCCTAAGATACCATTTCTAAACAGTAAAAAAATGAAAAGAATTATATTTAAAATCAAAAAATTATTACCCTTTATGTTGATAATGGCGATTTCAGCAGTATTGTTTACTTGTAGTGGCTCAGGCGGCGGTATTTACGCCACAATCGAACGCGAAGTAAAACTTAACAACCGTAGTGTTGTCAATATTGTTAACAGAATGTGTCAGTTTGGATCTAATCTCTATTCATGCAACGGTTCTTTGAATACAAAAGGCGCAGGAGCCGGTGCAGGATGGACACAGGTACCAGTGGAGGGTGTACAGGGAAGAATTATCTCCGTAGCGGCAGACAACAGTTATTTATATGTTCTTGCAGTAACAAGTGAATCAGAAACATCGGATTCATATATCGGAACTTGTACCGTATATTACTCTGCCAATGGCAGTACTTTTGCATCAACAGGACTTTCAGGAACAAGTACAAGTAGCTCAGGGTGCTGGCTTTTTGACAACAAAGCAAAAGACAGTGCAAACAGACAAGCTTTTTTCAATAACGGTTCCGGTGGTACATTTCAACTGGCAGGTGCAACTTTCTCCAGCATCAGCGGCAATGCCAAAGGTGCAGCTTTTTGGGGAGGAGCCACACATTTTCACTCATCAGAAGCAATCACGGCAAATACAGATGAAACCGCCGGCTGGACATCAGATAATCTATCAGTATTAGATGACAAGAACAATGAACTTTGGAAAGATAACATAAAAGCTCTAACCTATTTTGCAAGTGGTTCCAACACCTATCTTTTCGTGGGTTTTGACTCAAATCATTACAATGGTGGATATACACCGTATAATCTTGCGACAGGACATCCTGATACATCGCTGACAAATCCAAGTCAAGGCGGTTTTTCAGGAAGTGAAATTAAGTTCTTAAGAAATATCAACGGTGTAATTTATATGTCCGTATATATGCAGCCTTCTTCGCGAACAGGTCTGTGGGCATATTATCCGGGTTCAGCAGGCTGGAACATTGAATAGCTTTTTCTTTCAAAATGGACTTGTTTGACCAAAAAACAGACAGTACCCACGAACCACTTGCTGCGCGTATGCGTCCCCGAAACCTTGACGAGTTTATAGGACAGGAACACATTGTAGGCAAGGGAAGACTTTTAAGACGTGCCATTGCCGCTGACCAGCTTACTTCCGTCATTTTCTACGGTCCGCCGGGTACAGGCAAAACAACACTTGCAAGAGTCATTGCAAATCACACTAAAAGTAACTTTATAACTCTTAATGCGGTTCTGACCGGTGTACAGTCTATACGAGACGCTATTTCTCAGGCGGATGAGCAGTACAAGCTTTATAACCGCAAAACAATTCTCTTTGTGGACGAAGTTCACCGTTGGAACAAATCTCAGCAGGATGCCCTGCTGCCTTGGGTTGAAAACGGAACTCTGATTCTCGTCGGTGCAACTACAGAAAATCCTTTTTTCGAAGTAAACAAAGCACTCGTAAGCAGAAGCCGTGTTTTTCAGCTGAAACCACTTACAAAAGACGACTTGAAAAAAGCCGTTGAAAACACAATTAGTGACAAAGAACGCGGATACGGCAACTGGCATATACAGTTTGAACAGGGCGCAATGGAACATCTCATTGACACAGCGAACGGAGACGCAAGGAACTTGCTTAACGCACTGGAACTTGCTGTTGAAACAACACCCGAACAATGGCCGCCTGCACCAAACGAAACAATTTACATAACAAAAGAAACAGCAGAGGAAAGCATACAAAAAAAAGTTGTTTTGTATGACAAGGACGGTGATTACCACTACGACATAATAAGTGCCTTTATAAAAAGTTTGAGGGGGCGTGATCCCGACGCAGCATTATACTGGATGGCAAGAATGATTTCCGCCGGGGAAGACCCGCATTTTATTTTCCGCAGAATGATTATATCCGCATGCGAGGATACAGGACTTGCAGACCCTGCGGCAATAGGCGTAGTAGAAAGCTGTGCGGCAGCTTTTGATCGCATAGGATTACCGGAAGGACGATATATGCTGACCCAGGCAGCACTCTACCTTGCAACGGCACCAAAATCTAACAGCGCGATGGCTTTTTTTGACGCACTCAAAACCGTTCAAGCGGAAGATGCTGAAGTTCCAAACCACCTTCGGGATTCGAGCAGAGACAGCGAAGGCTTTGGGCACGGAGCCGGGTATTTGTATCCGCACGCATATCGTGATCACTGGGTTGCACAGCAATATCTTCCTGATGCGCTCATAGGCAGAGTTTTTTACACGCCGGGTGAACAGGGATATGAAAAACAAATACGGGAAGAAGTACTTTCAAGACGCGAACTGCAAGTTGCCGCAATTCTTGAAAACATTACGGATAACGGAGATCAGACAAACCCTGTAGGCGAATGGTGGGAAGCGGAACACCTTAAAAACGGTGAAATAAAAACCGGCGAAAACCTTACATATTCACCAACGGACAAGTCGCTTGAAAGCTGGCAGAAACGTACGGAAGAAGGTCGTGCTCAAACGCTGCTTGCAATAAGAAACAAGCTTATGGACAACGCAAAGCTTGTGCGCCATTCAAGGAACCTTATTACAAATGCTGACGACGGTCTTTTTGTATGGGAATCTTTGCGCCGTTCTCCAGAAGGATTTTCGTGCGGTTTGTGCAAAACCGAACAAGGCCGTGAAATTCTGGAAAAATATGCTTCAACCTTGCCTGAAATAGACAGACCGTTTTTTGCAACATCACTCAACAATCTGCCGGATGTTTGTTTTGACAACGTTTTTTTCCGCGACCCGTTTTCAACACAAAAAACACAGCTGGATTTTTTCCATTACTGGATGAATGAATTAAAAACAAACCCACTTTTTTCCCTTAACACCAAATTGTGCATAACGCAAAAAATACCCGCAAAAAGTCAGCGTCTTTCCGCACTGATAAAAAAATATACCGCTGAAACTGAACTTGCAGAGAATTTTGAAAAAGTAGAAAAGCTTTATTTTGAACAACCGGAAAACAGCATCTTCTCATGGGACGAAGATATAACTGCACGAACCGCCGAACAGAACGAATTTACGGTCGAATATGAATCGGAAAAAATTACAGGCAAAAGACAGATTACCATTAAAGACATAAATTTGTGGTTCAGCCGAAATTCCGAATACGGCAGCTTTCTTTTGCAGAACTGCAAAGAAAAAGAACTTGAACAGATAAAAAAAATTCTGTCAGTATTTGCCGAAAGAAAAGACGCACTTGACTGGGACGGCTTCTACAGTTTTTTTATTCTTACCGTCCGATGAAATACTTATACAGTGTTTTTATCAAGGAACGACAGTAATTCCTCATACCAAAAACGGTCTTCAATTTTGCGGTTTCCGCAGGTATACCCGAGGCGGCGGTCTTTTCTTACATCCTTGCCGTGAAAATCACTACCGGCTGTTATAAAAAAACCGAGTTTTCGCCCAAGTTCCTCAAGTCGCAGACACTCCCCAACCCTTGCTCCAGGATGATAAGCTTCAATACCGCGTACACCGCGTGCATACAAATCCTGCAACACTCCTTCCATTTTTCCCCAGGAAACATAAAGCGAAAGCGGATGTGCCAGAACAGGAACACCTCCACTTGCAAAAATTGCGCTGATTGCATCATCCAAATTGCATCCTGTTCTTTTTTCATAATAAGGTCTGCCGTGTGCAAGGAATTTGTCAAACGCCTGCTGCCGATTTTTTACAAAGCCTTTTTTTACAAAATATTCAGCAAAATGAGGGCGCCCTATGTAAGAATTACCGACTGTTTCACACAACTCAGAATAGGAAACATCAAATCCATCATCACGCATCTTTTCTATCATAATCTTATTCCGGCTGATTCTTCCTTCCATAAGATCTGCTAGTATATTTTCAAGTGATTTATCAATTTCTTTAAGACCAAGCCCCAGCAGATGAAATTCGCCTGTATTCCATTCAATATTTAATTCTGTACCGGGAACAAACACTATGTTTGCTTTTTCCGCAGCAGAGGCGGCTTCCAGTATTCCGTCAACCGAATCATGATCCGTTAGTGCAAGTACAGAAAGGCCTTCTTCCTTTGCACAGGATATAATTGTACTGGGATTTAAAGAACCGTCCGATATTTTAGAATGTGTATGCAAATCAATCATAAAAAAACAATAGCATAAATTTAATAAATATGATACAATAGTATTTAGGAAGTATGTTACATGCCAAAATCGATGCAATATTCTAGAGGATCTGTCATCTACTTTGAAGGTGATAAAGACGAACGTATTTTTATTCTCCAGCGCGGTACTGTTATTCTTAGTTCCATAGATGTTGAAACAGGAAAAGAATCTGCTGAAAGCGTCAGAGAAGGTGAATTTTTTGGTGTAAAATCGGCTTTAGGTCATTTCCCGCGAGAAGAAACAGTTCGTGTTGTTACTGATACACAAGCTATCTCAATGACGGTTCTTGAATTTGAACAACTTTTCAGCAGTAATAAAGCAGTTATCATGAAAATGCTCCGTGTATTTTCAGGTCAGCTTCGTTCCATACATCACAAAATTCAATCAATTCTTAATAGTGTTGACGAAAGCATTGACGATGGAATTCTTGATGTTGCATCCACATTCTTTAATGACGGCAGCTACCTTACTGCGTTTGATTTGTGTAAACGTTATCTTACAAAGTTCCCGACTACTTCCAAAAAAATGGAACTTGCCAAGATTATGTCAGATGCAAAACGCAAATATGAGATTGAAGCCAACCGTCCCGGCAACAAAACAATCGATACCGCAATTGAATCCACGGCGGATGCCTCACAGACAATCGCGATGAAACAGTTTGCGCTGCCGGCTTTCTCCCGTTTTCAGAAAACTTACAAACCGGGTGAAGTATTAATAGCGGAACATGAGCCTGGTGATTGCTTTTATCTGATTCAATCCGGTCGTGTACAGCTGGTTAAAACTTTCAACGGAACAAACAAACACATCGATATTTTGGGTCCTTCCGAATTTTTCGGCGAAATGGCTATTTTGGAGAACACACCGCGTTCCGCAACATGTATCGCAATAGACACAGTTCAGGCTCTTGAATTCAATAAGGCAAATTTTGAGCTTCTTATAACAGGAAATCCTCAAGTTGCTCTCATCCTGTTGAAAATGTTCTGCAAGCGTATATACGAACAAAAGCGCCGTTTGAGAATTCTTGTAATTTCTGACATAACAGCCCGCATCGGAGACGTATTCCTTATGCTGGATGAAACGCAGTCACAGCCGAACACAGCCAGCATGACACGCCGCTTTAACTGTACAATTCAGGACGTTGCACACTGGGCTGGTCTGCCGCTTGAAGATACAAAAGATGAAATCAACCGCTTTATTGAAAAACACAGAATTGAGATAATAGAAAACAACATAATCGTAAAGAATATTGGTGAACTTCAGCGTCTTGTAGAACAGCGCAAGGCTATCAGAGCCACATAAGGAGAGCTGTACCATGCCGCACATTACAATACAAATGTATCCGGGAAGGGATGACGAAATAAAGAAAAGACTCGCTGAAGCTGTGGCAAAAAGTGCAGCCGTCGAATTAGGCAGAGGAATTGAGCATTTTTCCGTAAGCATTCAGGATGTTCCGCAAGAAGAATGGAATGAAAAAGTTTACAAAAAAATAACCGACCCCAAAAACCAGGAAGTGTTTCTGAAGCCTGGATATTAACTTTTACTATTGACTGTAAAGCCTGTTTCTGTTTTACTATATATAATATACAGATATCAAGAAAGAGGCGTTATTTTATGAAAAAAGCTTTTGCGCTTTGTTTTTCTGCAATTTTATTCTGTACAACTGCTTTTTGTCAGGACATTCTTACTGCAGGTGCATTTTTCCAATCTGTTTCGGAGTATTACGGAACATTATCTGATTACGAATCTTCTATAAGTATTATTGACAATAAATCAAAAGAAATGACCGGAAGAGTTTCGTTCAAACGACCAAATCTAATGAGAATTGATTTTTCAAAACCTGATACACAGGTAATTTGCTTTAACGGAAACACTCTTACCGTTTATCTTCCGGATTCGCGTGCCATTTTTAATCAGGAAGTTTCTTCTTCCGGCTCAAGCACAGGTGCAAATCTAGCAACACCACAGGGACTTACACTGTTAAGTCGCTACTATTCCATCGCTTATGAAACCGGACCACAGGCAGTTGCACTTGATGAGGGAAATCCCGAACATGTTGTAAAACTGCTATTATCGCGGAAAACTAATTCGGAAGGTTTCAGAACCATAAAACTTGCAATTAATCCTGATACAAAGCTTATACGAAGAATAGAAGCAACATCCGTAAATTACGAAAATTTTGTATTTAATTTTACAAATTATGCATTGAATCAGAATATTCCGGATACACGATTTATATACGATGCTCCTTCTTCGGCAAATACATATAATAATTTTTTGTACACGGAATAAGAACTCACACCGATAATATATTATTAAAGGCGTTGATTTTTTTAATAAAAGATAGGTTGGCTGTCATAAAATGGTAGAAAGTTTTGGAGTAGTATTACAAAAGACACGGGAAGCAAGAGGCATAGATCTTGAAGAAGCCGCGGAAAAAACCCGTATCCCAAAAAAATACTTGGACTGTTTGGAAAAGGAACAGCTCACATTTCTGCCTGGTGAAACATACGTAAAGGGCTTTCTGCAGAATTACGCGGAATATCTTCAGCTTAATCCGACCGAAGTTTTGGGCATGTACGAAAAAACAAAGGTACAGCTTTCATCAGCTCCGTTGGATTTGCTGCTCGAATCAAAAAAACGTTTTCCATGGCATTTTGTAATCGCCGGAGTTTTTGCCGCCGTACTTATAACGGTAATAACAGTACTTGCCGTATCATCAAACAAAAAGAAAGAAGCACAACGAAAAGAATTGATAGCTTCAATTCCCAAACAGAACGTTTATTTTCTTGATACAACACCTATACAAAAACGTCTTTACAAAGACGATAAAATCCAGGTAAAGCTTGAAGATGAAATTGTTGAACTCACGGTAAAAAATACATTGGATTCGTTGGAACTTGAAACTCCGCAGGGAACACAAATTATAGAGCTTGGCGAAGAAACGGAAATTGATCTTAACGGTATTCCGGGCGGAGAAATTGTTTTGTTCCTTTCTGATATTTCAAAACTGGATGCTGACAAAGGTGCTGAAGTTCAGATGATGGTTATCTCAAATGATAATATGAATGCATTTACATTTGATTTACCTGCCGTCGATGAATCCGGAGAAGGAACTGATTTTATTGTAGAAACGACAGATTCAGAACAAAACAGAAAAATTATATTTGACGGAACAAAAGCCTATCCGGTTACTTTAAGCGCAGTATTCAACGGTGTATGCCTTTTCAGATACAAAATTGACAACAGAGATCCCGTAGAAACCTACGTCAAAGCAGGAGAAACAATTACAATAACTGCGAACAACGGCATAAGAATATGGATGTCAAACGCAAATACTTTGGCAATACAGATTATTGGTGACGGAAAAACCGTAAACCTCGAACGAGGCAGAAAAGGACAAGTTCTTGTAGAAGACATCAAGTGGGTCAAGGAAGACGATAAATACAAGCTGGTGGTTTTGAACGTTGACTAAGCCGTTGTTTTTTATTGATCAGCACGGCTGTGCAAAAAATCAGGTTGATGCGGAACTAATAACAGGTCATTTAAAAGAAATCGGCTGGGAAAGAACAGATTCCGCTGAAAAAGCAAAATTACTCATTGTAAATTCATGCGGATTCATTGAGTCCGCAAAACTCGAATCAATAACTGCCGTAATTCAGGCAAAAAAACAGTATCCAAATGCCAAAATTTTACTGGCAGGCTGTCTTGCGGAACGCTACTGCAAAGATGACGGAAGCCCGTTCTTGGAAGAAGCGGATGCTTTCTTAGGAAACGGTGATATTTCAAAAATCAAAGACATAGTGCAAAAACTGTTTGCAAATTCTTCAACAGAGAAAGAAATACCGGTTATAATTGAACCTCAAAACGGAGTTTGTTCGGGTTCCAGACCGGAACTTTTTTCGTTTCCGGCAAGCGCGTATGTAAAAATCACGGAAGGCTGCAACAACAGGTGTTCTTTTTGTGCTATACCGCTTATACGAGGGAATTTACGCAGCCGTTCAATAAACGAAATTGTTGAAGAAATACAACAACTTATTTCCAAAGGCATTTTTGAAATTAACCTAATAGGTCAGGATTTAGCTTCATTCGGGAAAGATTTTGAAGAAAATACAATGGACATAAGCCCGCTTGCTTCACTGCTTACGGAAATAACAAAAATAAAAACCAATTTTTGGCTGCGGTTGTTATATATACACCCCGACAATTTCAATCCCGATATCCTGCCAATAATAAAAAACGACTCAAGGCTTTTGCCTTACTTTGACATTCCGTTTCAAAGCGGTGATGACACTATAATCAAAAAAATGAACCGACATGGGAATTGTACCCAGTACACCCGCCTTGTCGATAAAATTCGCGGCACACTACCGGAAGCCGTAATACGTACAACGTTTTTAACCGGCTTTCCGTCCGAAACAGAAGATCAGTTTACAAATACAGTAAAATTCATTGAATCAATAAAACCAAACTGGTCAGGCTGCTTTACCTACAGCAAAGAAGATGGAACTGCCGCTGAAAAACTACGGCCGTCTGTGCCAAAAAAAATCGCAAAACAACGTAAAGAACTGATTGAAGAAGCTCAGACAAAAATAACAACGGAGCATTTGAAACAATACATTGACAAGGTTTTTGAGATTTTGATTGAAGAAGTTATTCCTACAAAAGAAAATGAGGAAACCGGCTTTTTTATAGGCAGAGCATGGTTTCAGGCACCGGATGTTGACGGCGCCGTAGTTGTACAATACGACACCACGAATGAAAATCAAAAAAACAAAGTTTTTCCAGGCAACCGTGTAAAAGCAAGAATTATAAACGTAAACAACGTTGATTTACATGGATTTATGCTTGTTCCGTAACTCTACGGCTTTTCGCACAGCGTTATAGGCACCGTCATAAATTCCGTCTTTTTTGTTCTGAATAATATGGCGGCAGTACAATTCAAGCAAATCATCTTCCTCAATTAGGAGCTTTAACGTTCGGTGCATACTTGTTATGCTTGCAGTTTCTATTGTTCCGTCGCCGATTTCTGAACCGCGGATAGCGCCCCATGCTTCGTGTCTGCCAACTCTTTGAATAAAAAGCTTTGGAATGGGATAAAATGAAAGTTCACTTGGCTTTGTAATCATCACGTCACTTATGCGGATAAGTAGATTCGTTGTATAAACAGCCGCATAAAAGTTATCATGTAAAAAGACATATATACCTCGAACTTCATTAGTTCTTTTTTCTTCAATGAATTTGCGGGTTTCTTTCCAGTCCGTGATTAATTCGTACACGATTTTTTCCTTGTCAAAGATTTTTTTCAAATCTTTCCATCTTCCAACATGATCACCCATGTTTATAAAAAAAGCTGCTTCGTTTTCTTCTATCGCTTTTCGGCTTGTACGTATAATATCCGCAAAGCGCATAACCTGAGCGCCTGCGCCTCCCATTGTAAGCAGGAAACGACGCGTTTCACCACTGTGAACACGGCGCAAACGTTGCTCACAGTCAGTTTCAACATTCGATACAATTTCGTGGTCAATATAATGTCCGCATTCAAAAATGTCTTCCTTGGGCATACAGTAATCGAGATTCATCGTTGTTCCCATTGCAATAAACGTCCTATACCCCATATATGCGGACGGCGACTGAACGGCATGCGTACTTCCGGGAACAACATGAAACGCCAGCGGAAAATTGTCGGGAATTATGGTAACAACATTTTTTAAGCCCGCTTCAACTGCACCGTGACCTACCCAAGGATGTGTGGACAAAAACGGAATATCCTTTGGAACAGTTGTATAAAGTGGTGAAAATATCTTTGAAAGAGCCTTTTCTTTTACAGTGTGTGTAAGCCGCTGACCTGCAGCTGAAGTGATATATTCCCAGATGTATTTGTTGAAAAATCTTGAGCGTTGCGAAATACGCGAACCCAGATTGTAAAGCTTTTCAAGATAACGTATAGTTTTTGTTCCCGCACTGTCGGGATACGACAACAAATCCATCCAATACGGCGTATATCCGAGAGCCTTTGCGGCTGAAGCCAGTGCAATCGCCATACGGCAGTGCCCAAAGCCCATTCGGATTGTACCAATCATAATCGATTTTTCAGTAGAAATAGGTTCTGCCTTTTCAGGATCATAGGAATTTTCAAGAACTGTTTTCATTGCAAAATCGTCATAGCCTGAACCTATAGCATAGCCTGCAAGATTTGGATATGAGTTCGGGTCATAGGAAAATTTTTTGGCAAATTTGTTGAATTGTTTTTCCGCCTGTTTTTTTACTGAAGAAGGAACTGTGTTGCCGTATAATGTAGATAAATCCATAAGAGAAGTTTACACCAGTATACTCATTTTCACAACAAATTTTGTCTTATGTGCAAAAATCAGATTAGTCAGGGATTTGAACAAACGTTACCGTCTGCTTTGGAATGTCAACTTTGCCGGCTTTAAGGCGAACTTCCGAATTAAGCTCTTGTTTTGCTTTTAGAGCTATTTGTGTTTCCTGTCCAAGACTGGGAATAAAAACAACGGCACTATTACCTTTCAATTCCACTATAACGCCGTTACCCACCCACCCGGGATTTTGCAGCAAAAAGCACAAAATCCAGTGCAGTTCGCTTTTCCGCTGTACCTTGGACACAACACCTGCCGCCGCATCTCCTGCAGAAATCCGTTCTAAAACCTGCTCTTTTGAAAGCATCGGTTTTTTGTCTATATATGCGCGCAGCTGCTGGTGCGTCAACAAGTCCGAATATCTGCGCAAAGGACTTGTAACCTGCGTATACATGCCCAGCCCCAAACCGGCATGTGCGGACGGAACAGTTCCCACAGAGCGGGCTCGCATAGAACGGCGGAGCTTATACTGACCCGCCAGACCGGGCGGCAAATCCTTGGGAAGCTCGGGAGCATCCTGTGAAATAAAAGGAATTGGGATTTGGTTTTTAAAAGCAAACTTTGCAGCGCCCTCGCCCGCCAAAAGCATCATTTCGCGTACCATAACAGCGGATTGGTTCTCCTTTAAAGGTTCTACCGTAATCTTTGGTGCCATCGCATCTTTTTCAACTGAAACAGAAATATGAACTTCCGGCAACGAAATAAACACAGCACCTGCCTTTTTTCTGCGTTCAATGTTTTTATCCGCTATGCTGAAAAGTGGCGAAAGCTCAGGTTCGGTACACATTTCATCGGCCTGTTCGTAAGTCAGGCGCCTGACACGAACCTCTGTTTTTAGTACAGCAGTATCAACGACAGAACCGTTTTCATCCAAAGACAGTCTGAATGATAAAGCTTTTGAATACGCCTCAGCATCTGTTTCTTCCACAAGACCAAGCGCATAATCTTCCAGAGAATCTTCACTCAACATTCTTGCCGCACATTCGGGAATATAAAGTGTAGCACCACGATTCCGTGCTGCAAGGTCAATTTTTGTATCAGGTAAAACAGTACTTGCAGGATCTGCGATATGAACCCACAAAAATGTACCGTCATAAAACACGGCATCATCGGGATCCCTACTCCACTCATTGTCGATTGCAAGTGCCACATGCTGGATGCGTACGCGCTCCTCCTCCGGCGGATGAGAAAGCGTTTCTCCGGCAGACTGCATGGAAAGTCCCGCTCTTGCAGGATAAGGATTTCGGTATGGCGTCCAAAATTTTGTGTCGATTAAAAGCTTGTGCGCATTTTCCTGAGTTTCGGAATATCCGGCGTCTTTCATGTTTTTTGATTTATCAGTTTTTCCAAGTGCAAAAGCTTCAATTTCCTGCATATATTTTGCATCATCAGGAAGTTGTATTTTTTTTGACTTTAGGCGGCTGATAAAAGCGGTTCGGTTTTCCTGTTCATTGCTTTTTTCTATCTGCTTTGCAATAAGCGAATCAATTTCATCTTTAGAACGCAGTGAATAGGAAATTTGTCCGGAAGACAAATCTTCCTTAAAAAAAGGTGATGTATGAAAATATGAATAAAGTGCCCAGCTTTCAACCGCTGTAAACGAACCGTACACGAGTTCGCATAGTTCGGAGAAGTCTACAGGGCTTTGAGTCTCATCGGCTTCAAATAACTGGTATACTTCCTTTGTAGAATCATCCAGCCGTGACTTTTGTTCCGAAATTTTCCGTTCTATCTCATACAGTTGTTCACAATCCAAAACATCAGATGAATTTGTAAACAACACCACAACATCTTTTTCGCGGACGGTCTGCGTTTTTATTTCTGTTTTTTTACCGGATTTTACAGAAAAAGCTATGGTATATTTTTCGCCGCATTCCTTTACAACAGCCGGGAGATTTTTATACAGGACAATGGAATTTACTGTCAGCATACTGATAATCTCCTGCCGAAAAAACACCTATAGGGCGGGCTCTACTGTGCAGGCATCCAAATCTGAAACAATTTTTTTCTTGTCCATATTGCGACCGATAAATACAAGTTTTACCATGCGGTCACCGTATTTTTCGTCCCAGTTTTTGGCAAACTCAGGATCAGAAGCCAGCGCACGCTTAATTTGTGCTTTGGGAGCTGTAGCCATCCAATCGCCGGAATAGCCTGCAGTTATCTGCTTTCCCGCCTGTTCCAAAACATAGGCGGCATCATTGTCATCACTGAACCAAACAATGCCTTTAGATCTGATTACAGTTGCAGGCCAGTTGGAGGCGAAGTTTTCAAGTTTCATTCTGTCGAACGGACGTCTTACCTGATAAACAAATGTGCTTATACCAAATTCGTCAACATGGTTATGTTCACCGTGTTCATGGTCGTGATGATGGTGTTCGTGATGCTCATGATGTTCATCATGTTCATGGTGGTGTTCTTCGTGCTCGTCGTCATCATCATCTTCATCATGTTCTTCAAGCTCTTTTATCCAACCTGCCGTTGAGTAAACTTTTTCAAAGTCAAAAGCACCAGTACCGAGAACTTCCTTAAGATCAACAACAGCTTTCTGAGTTTCAATAATTTTAGCGGACGGCTGAAGTTTTCTTATTACGGCCTTAACTTCAACCAGCTGCTCTGGTGTTACTAAATCGGTTTTGTTAAGAAGGATTGTATTACAGAACTCTATCTGCTGAATGAGAAGTGCTTCTATGTCGTGTTCTTCAAGATCTTTTTTGAGCAGGGAGTTTCCGCTGCCAAACTCATCAACAAGCCGCAGTGCATCAACGACAGCAACAATATTATCCAGTTTGCATACAACAGGGATTCCCCTGTCACCAGTATTACCGGAAAGCATTTCGATTGTCTGGGCAATCGGCATAGGTTCACATATTCCACTTGCTTCAATCAGAATATAATCATATTTGTTCTGATTAGCCAGAGAAATTATCTGATTCATCAAATCCGTTTTAAGATTACAACAGATACAGCCGTTTTGGAGCGGAACAACAGAACCCTTGTCTTCTTCAACAATGCCTGCACCCTTTTCTATAAGACTAGCGTCAATATTAACTTCTCCAATATCGTTGACAATAACAGCGACCTTATAGCCTTTCTGATTGTTCAGAATATAATTTAAAAGTGTGGTTTTACCTGCTCCCAGATAACCGGTAAGCAGAGTAACAGGAATAAGTTTGTTTTTCATGCAATAAATATACTTCTTTTTTTTAATAAGGGCAATGCGGAGATTTATTTTTGAAAGGGAATTAGTGCCATCAGGACTGTTCGAAAAGGCAAGGTTTTACCCGCATTTTAAACAGCCCTGACTTTTTATAATCTGCGGATTAGATTTCTTCCGACTGACCTGCTTCAGTGTGCATAGATTCCTCATACCCGGAATCAACGGGAAGTTCTTCATTGCTTTCTACCGGTTTTGCATCACTTTTTTTGCGGGAATAGCTTACACTAAGCCTTCGTCCTCGGTACTCATAGCCGTCAAGCAGAGAAATTACACCGTTTGCATCCTCGGCGAACAACTGAACAAAGGAATAATTGTCCAAAACACGGATTTCGCCGATACGCTCACGAGGAACACCACCAGCCTGTGAAATGAGAGCGACCAAATCACGCGGATAAACATGGCGGTTGCGTCCGATGCTTACAAAAACAGTAGCAGCGTATTCTTCTGCAATTTCTGCACGAGCTACAGGTGGTTTTGTTCCGATTGTTGTTTCACCGCTATGATCGCGCATACGATTCTGAGGAATTTCATCATATCTCGGACGACGTGAATAACGATCCCGACGTTGATAACCACCATGATAATTTGAAGAAAGCTGTTTTGCAAAATATCCTGCAACATAAGATCGCAAATTAAGGGGAACATTTTTTTTGAATATCTTTTTTAATTCAGTCAATTCATAAGGATCTTCTTCCGTTTTGACTTTTCTTACCGCTTCCTGCAAAATTGCCGAAATCTGTTCAGCATTAAATGAAAATTCTTTTTTTAATGACACTTCCAAACTCCTTTCAAACTAATTAAGAAAACTTACAAAATAAAAAAGCTTCTTATTAAAAATACTCTCATTTTTTTTATAAATCAATAAAAAAAATTGAACCTATTCTTGAAAAACCTTCCCGTACTAATACTGAATAAAAGAAATCAGGAATAAGAAGGTCAGTAAAAAAAACTTTTTTAACATCCTTCTCTTTTAATTCCTGAAGAGTTTTCCTCAGAAGTTCCGTTCCAAGGCCCAAACCTCTGAACTGCGGGAGAATCAAAAAACTTGTTACCAAAACAGCCTGACGACAGTCTCCTTTTTCATCAAAATAAGATGCCGCCGCAAAACCCACAAAATCTTCTGAAACTGACTCACAAATCAAAATGACGCTTTTTTTGTCATTTTCAAATTCTCGCTGTTTTTCCCATAATAATGCCAAAACACTGCCGGATTCTCCCTTATAATTCTCGTTTATATCCCTGACTGCGGAATCAACGGAAGCGCGCAATGTGTTTCTGTCAGCCTCTTGAAATGACCTGAAAACAAAATCATCCTGAACAAGTTCAGAGTTTTCCTCCGGTTCGAAGCCCAAATGCTCAAGCCCCCAAAAATCCCGAAGGTCATTGTACCAAGATAAAATAACTTGTTTCATTTTTTGTTCTTTAAAAGAAAACCATTGTTTTTCAATTTCAGGATATTCTTTAAGAACATTTTTAAAATTACGGAAAACGCCTTTCCCCGCAGAAAGTATGTTCCGCAATTTATCCGCAACCAACGCATTCTTCAGGGCAGTTACAAACTGTTCCATCAACTTGAATCCGCTGATTGAATCCCAGACCGGCAAACTGTAATAGCGGTCAGAATCAGGATTTGATACTTCCGTTTTTTTTAACAAAACCGGTCCGCATGAATCTAATAAATAGAATTCGTTCTGATCTTCCATAGAAAACACGATTTCGTTTATTAGTTCGGAAGTTAATTCAAATTCCATGATATATCATAATATCACATTTTTTTGTTTACATCAATTTACATTTCTGCTCTTTTGGTAATTACCGCATTAACAAGGCCATACTCTTTCGCTTCTTCCGCATTCATCCAAAAGTCCCTGTCTGTGTCCTTCTGAACTTTTTCAACGGGTTTTCCCGATTCCTGCGAAATCAGTTCATTAATCTTTACACGCATTTTTTCCAGTTCCTGCGCATGGATTTCAATCTCCGTAGCAACACCGCGTATTCCGCTCAACGGCTGATGTATCAGATAACGGCTGTTAGGGAACGCAAAACGACGTTCTTTTGGTGACGCAAGTAAAACAATCGCAGCAGCGCTTGCCACAAGACCAATTCCGATTGTGTAAACAGGTGCATTTATGAAGCGTATCATGTCAAAAATTGAAAAACCTGCATCCGCATCTCCTCCGGGAGAATCAATGTACAGGCGTATCGGGTCTGAAGAATCAGCTTCCAGTACTAACAACTGGCGAACGACTTTTTCTGCAAGTTCCTTGTTTATTTCACCGGAAAGAATAATCTGCCTTGTTTTTAAAAACTTTGCACTCAAAGCTTCGGCATTTTCATTTTCAGGATTTTTTTTGGCATTTTCATCTTCACAAAATATAGTATTTGTTTTCATTGTTTCCTCTTTTGTAGAATATTAAAAAAAAAACTTATTGTCTACTGTCGCTTTGTTTCAAAAATTTTTTCATTTTTTTTTCGCCAAAATGTCAGAAATCAACTTTTTTTCGCAATAAAAGATGTAAAGACAAAAAAGCCGTCGGCTTAAAAGTTTATCAAAAAAACAAGGAGAAAAAAAATGAAAACACTAAATCTAGGGCAGATAGCAGCACTGTTTATGATTATTCCAGCACTGCTTTCCTGTAACACAAATTCCGCAGAGGGGACGGAAACAACCGATTTTATCAGCGGAGATTTTTCACCTCCAAAACTTGTTTCAATAGACGTTTTGGATGGCAAAACCCTTAAGCTTGGTTTTTCAAAGGAAATAACTCCTGTCGCTGTTCAGGTCGGGGAAATAGAACAACAGATTAATGAAAATGCTTTTCTTACCTCGTTTGAAACCGAGATGCCTCTTTCTTTTTCAAAGGAAAACAAAAGTGAACTTTCCGTTGTTCTTGAAGAAGAAACAGAACTGGGCAAATATTACGGTATTCAAGGTTCTGTTACTGATAATGGAGGTAACGCCTTAACGTTCAATTCCGTTTTTGCGGCATACAACGACCGTATGCCCGACTTAATCCTAAGCGAAATACAAACCGACATGAAAAGCGGAAAATCAGGAACACCTAACAGTGCTGAATTTGTGGAACTTTTTGCACAGACATCGGGAAATCTTGCAGGAATGTGCCTGTACAGTGCCTATGACGGAGAAACATGCCGCTACGAATTTCCCGCAGTGGAAGTTCAGGCAGGAGAATATATTACACTGCACATGCGCAAACTTGAAAATGTTTGTCTGGATGAACTGGAAGATGATCTTACACTTTCTGGTGGAAACTGGTCATCAGACACAGCAAGGGATTTGTGGGTCAATAACAATTCGGCAAGACTGGGTAAAACTGACGTAATACTACTGGAAGAACGGAAAAACGGGAAAGTTATGGATGCTCTCTTTTTGAGTGAACAAAAAAAGGACTCATGGCCCAAAAATACGGAAGTTATTGCCGCAAACAGGGCGGTAAAGGATGGAGCATGGAAAGGGTCTGCCGATATAAGTTCCGCCGTATCAACCGCAAATATTACCACAACTAGGAGTATTTCAAGGCAGGGTAACCTTATGACGGCAGGAAAAGCGGACAAAAACGACTGGCTTTTAACCGCAACCGGTACAATAAGTCCGGGAAAACCCAATTCCACAAAACCGTTTAAAAACTAAACCTGACGCCATAGTCCGTGAATAAAAACTGGAAAAAAAACATATTTTGCTATATTATGGCAATAGACTACAATTTTTTTCAAGGAACAAAAAATGCCAGAATTATTAGCACCGGCAGGAAATCCGGAAGCGCTTGACGCAGCGATAAACGAGGGAGCAGATGCCGTATATCTGGGACTAAAATCTTTTAATGCACGTCTCAGAACAACGAATTTTGCATGGAACCAGTTTGAAGCTGCTGTAGAGTCGCTTCATAAACTTGGAAAAAAAGTCTTTGTCACCGTAAATACTGTTGTAGAAGAAAGTGAAACAGAACGTATGTACCGTTTTCTCGGTTACTTGAATAAAATCGGACCGGACGGAATAATCGTTCAGGACTATGGCGTAGTGCGGCTTGTCCAGCAGTTTTTTCCCAATCTACGTATACACGCTTCAACGCAGATGAATATTGCCTGCGCAAAAGCCGCCAACACAATGAGCAAAAGCGGAATAAAGCGGGTTGTGCTTGCGCGCGAACTTAACCTTGAAGAAATAAAGCAAATAAAACAGGAAACAAACGTTGAGCTGGAAGTTTTTGTACACGGCGCGCTTTGTGTAAGCGAATCGGGATTATGCCTTTTTTCAAGCTATCTTGGCGGAAAATCGGCAAATCGCGGTATGTGTACACAGGCATGCCGCCGTTTATACGAGGCTGACTGTGACAGTGGAATAAAACAGGGTTTTTATTTTTCGCCCTATGATTTGCAGCTTGTTGATCAAATTCCCGACCTGATAAAAGCTGGAGTTGCCTCGTTCAAGATTGAAGGTAGGATGAAAAGCGCCGAATACGTAGGCAGCGTTGTTTCTGCATACCGATATCTGATTGACCACTGGGAAGAAGACAAAAAAGGCGCAATCGCCACAGCAAAGCGAATGCTTTCAACTGATTTTGCAAGATCAAAAACAGCATACTGGTATACTTCCGACAAAGCTGAAAACATTCTCAATCCAGATCAGGCAAGCGGTACAGGCATTTATCTGGGCAAAATCGTAAAAACCAAAACAGTTCACGGAAATCAGGCGGGATTGTATGCAATTCTTACAGGCGGAACCTATGATGCTGAACCTGGAGATTCCATAAGACTGCACAAAAAGGATGATTCCGGCCGCGAAAGCTGGAAAATTAAAAACACATTTACAGAAAACAATTCCTACTGGATTGATATTCCCGAAAATTTCGGTATTGGCGATTCCGTTTACCTTATGCAGACAAAAAGCATGTCCAAGCGATATCCGCACGTAATACCCAAAGATATGGGAAAATTTAGAACACAGCCGGGTGACCAATTGCTACCTATTTTAGATTTGTCCCCGCTTGATGCAAATTTTACAAAAACTTTCCCGGAGGGATTATACATTCAGGTTTCTACAATAAAAGATGCGCTGACAGTGCAATCTGAAAGTCCTGTACGCATAATCCTGGAATTGAATTCACAGACAAAAAAAGCCCTTGTTGAGAATAAGGAAAAAACACCGCTTTCAAAAAAGCAGACAATGATTTCACTTGATCCATATTTACCGCAGGGGGAGGAACAAGCACTGAATGACACTGTTGATTATCTTTTGGCGGAAGGCTTTACAAACTGGATTGTAAACAATCCCGGACACATAGCCATATTCAAAGGCAAAAAAGCTGTTCTGACAGCAGGTCCGTACCTGTACACTTTCAACAGGTGGGCGGTTTCATGGCTGGAGAATCAGAATATTACACCTCTTATAACTCCGTTGGAAAATTCCAAGGACAACTTGCTTGAAACTTTCCCCGTTGAACAGCGCAAACGCGTACTTGTAACGGTTTTTGCATACCCTGCCCTGTTCCGTATGAGATTCCAACTGCCAGAAAGCTACGACTTTATGTATTTTTCAGACCGGCAGGAAAGTGTTTTTAAGGCTCTTTCAACACCGGACGGTTCTTTTGTTCTTCCTGACAATCCATTTTCAATCGTTGACAAGCAAAAAACCTTAAAATCGATGGGGTTTTCGCACTTCTTGATAGACCTGTCCAAGACAGACGTAAAGCGCAACGAATTAAAGCAAATAATGTCGGCGTATTACAACGGAAGAGTACTTCCTGAAACCAGCCGCTTTAACTGGAAAGAGGGCTTTTACTCACCGGATAAAGTAGAAAAGCACAAAATTCAGACAGAAAATCAAAAGAAGCAGTATGTGGCACAGGGCAAAAAACGGAAAAAATGACAGAGGATTCTGCTTTCTTTACCTGTTTACATATTATGTTTTTTTGTCATATACTGTAATTATGAAACACATAACCGAATTAGTAGTCCGACCGTATGAATGTGATTCATACAATCACGTAAACAATGCCGTGTATCTGAACTATCTCGAATACGCAAGAATGGATTATCTCAATGCAATAGGATTTGATTACAAAGGCATTGTTGCGGCAGGCTTTTATCTTTACGTGACACATGTAGACATTCACTACAAAGTTTCCGCGTTTTCCGGCGATAAACTTTTTATCGAATCAGAACCGGTACAAATGAAATCTGTTTCAGGCACAATAAAGCAGGTTATAAAAAAAGAAGACGGAACCATCTGTACGGAAGCAACCGTAACCTGGGCAAGTGTAACGCATGAGGGCAGACCGTCAAGAATTCCGCCGGAATTCATGGTCGAAGGTTTAAAACCCGAAGTTTAAAACAATCAGCAGATTAACTCAAACTTCCGCTACAATTATCATAGTTCTTGCTTTGTAATCATAAGGCGAAAAATCAAAATCGCCGTATAGTTCGGCGGTTTTAAATCCGCATTTCAGCATCTGAGTTTTAAGTTCAGGAGCGGAATAAAGCCGCTGAACAAATTCATGCTCATAACGTTCGCCGGTTTTGTTGTCAATCAGTATCCACCGTGAACGTAAGCCCTTCCAGTCATTTACAACCGAAAAATCCGTAAGAACCGTCTTTCCGGCACGCTCAAACCATTCACCTTCAATAAAATCGCGCGCTTCAATTTCCCTGCTTAAACATTCCATTATAAATTTTCCGCCGGGTTTCAGTGAAGAAGCAATATTAGAAAGAATAAGCGAATCCTCATCTTCCGTATCACAATAACCGAAAGAAGTATACAAGCTGACGGCGGCATCAAATTTTTCCATTGATGAAAAGGAACGCAAATCCGCATTCACAAGGTTTATGCTGACACCTTCAGCCATGGCGGATTCCTTTGCAGTGTCAAGCAGAGGCTGAATCAAATCCACACCGGTAACATTCAGCCCGAGCAATGCCAATTCAACGCTTATTCTGCCGACACCGCAGCCAGCATCAAGAACGGAATCTCCGTTTTTTAATCCGCATATTCGGTACACAGCTTCAGCAACATCTGTCGCTTCTGCCCAGTGGTTTGCGTCAAACATAATAGGAGCAAACTCCAGCCAGAATTTTTCTTTTTCAAACCACTGTTTTTTTCCCGCTTTCATATTGAATTACCTGATTTTATCTTATCATTTCAAGGCCAAGAGAATCAGCATCATCGAAAAGTTCATCAATTTCGCTTACCTCTTCAAGTTCTTCCAACTCACCGTATGCTTCAAGTTCTTCTATATCGGAATCAGTCTGTTTTCTCAAAACAATGAGCGTAATATCATCCCTTAACGGCTCGCTGCCTATAAACGTTGCCAAATCTTTAAGGATTCCGGCAAGTTTTTGGTCAGCTGTTTTTCTATCCTTGTTGCGCAAACTTTCTGAAAGCCGTTCCATACCGAATTCTTCACCGGCAGGATTCGTTGCTTCCGTAAGTCCGTCCGTAAAAAATATGACAGTATCTCCACCAGCCATCGAAAAAGGAACATTCTGAAATGAAACAGGCAAATCCGCTACACCAACCATTCCAAACTGCTTTTTGTCCGTTAAAACAGGAGAAACAGTATCTGTTCTGCATGAATGAAGTAGAGGAGGAGGCCCTCCCGCATTTACCAATTCCAGCGAACCATCAGAATTTGTACGCAGAATAAGACCAACCAAATAATTTTCAATGCTGCCTTTGGCTTTGATAATATTTTTGTTCAGTTTTTCCATAACAGCAGGAAGTGCTTCTTTGCGGTTATCGTTAAAAACTCTGAATATGATATTTTTGGAAAGCATTGTTATAAGTCCGGCAGCAATACCGTGACCGGAAACATCAAACAAGCTGAGTCCTTCCAATTCTTTTCCTGTTATATAAAAATCATACAAATCACCGGAAACACCGGCAAAAGGTCTGAAATGAACCGCCATATCCCAGCCGTTCAGCGCCGATACCACCTGCGGATAAAAAGAACGCTGAACATGCACAGCCAAATCCATTTCGCGTTTTGATTCATCCTGTTCCAGCTGAAGTTTTTCATTAGTCTCTTTCAATTCCTTAATACGCTCACCAACTTCCCATTCAAGCTTGGCATTAAGAAACTCGGCTGTTTTTCTGTAGTTTGAAAAACGATAGGTAAGAATAACCATGAAAAAGATAACTACAAGTTCCCAACCAAACACCGTGAACAAAGGCATAGAAACATTTTCAAGCAAAACCTGAAAGACAAAATCAATAATAAGTCCAAGCAAAACGGGAGAAAATCCGCTTACAAGAATAAGAACTTCCTTTGTTTTTCCGTGCAAAAAACTTCTTATGATGGAAAAAACAGCAAAACCAATTTGAGCTGCAAGAAATAAAAACAAAATCGGCAGGAATCTGACAAAAACAACATTTGTCGGTATAAATACCGTTATAACAACGGGAACAGCAAGCAGTGTTACGCGCACGGCAAGAATGTTACCCGGGAACTTGTCTTTGAGGAAATAAATCATAAAGGAAGTTGCAAAAAATCCCGTAACAAAAGCCGCTATACTTGAAAAAAACTTTTGAAACGTAAGGTATGACATACTGTTCCAAAGCAGCAGATTTGAATCAATAAAATAAGGAACAAGATAACAAACTGTTCCGAAAACAGTCAAAGCCCACATCAAATACTCTTTGTCTTTTGTATTGCGTACAAAAACCAAAAAGTAAAACAGTGCCATAATGATTTCAGTAGCGGCTATCATAAGATTAAGCATTTTGGAAAAAAAAGTTACCCGTTCCAACTGAGCCTGTACATTATTGTAAGTACCAAGATACGGAATGTTTTTCAAGCCGCCGGTTCCATCCACAAACAATTTTATAAGCAAAGTATTTGAGCCCTGCGTATTGAGCATAAACGGCGGAAAATTACAGGCAAACGCCGACGGTCCTGCAAAAAATTCATGCGGGGGAAGATGCCCCGCTGTGGATATTAAAGAACCGTTCAAATAAAATTCTGCCGCAACACTTATGTTTCCTATAAAAATTGAAAGATTGCGGCCGTTAAGGGTCTTAGGAACTTCAAACTCATATTTCAACCAGACAAAACCCGTACCATCCTCAAGAAACGACTCCATTTTTTTAAGAGAAGTCGTATCAAGTGGTTTGTAGACTCTTTCACCCTCATAATCAACAGCCCAAAACCATCCATCATTAAAAACATATCGCACAGAATTAGCATTTTCCGCAAAAAGTCCGCATACAGCCAATAAAAAAATGCAGGCAAAAAAAAGCTTTTTAAGGGGAAAGACAGATTTTATTCTTGAACGCGGAATAGTTGTCATAAAATTATTTTAAGTATACACCATAATTTAAAAATCGAAAAGAGTTTTTTGCAGAAAATTTATTTTTTGGACATTTTTAACATTTCAACCAAAAAACTATCCGCTTGTGAATCAAACACAAATTTGCTATATTTTAGTTATGAAGAATAAGCATCTTTTGTCTTTTTTCCTTTGCGGCATTTGCATTTTTACATCTTGTGACTCGTTTTTATCAAAAAGCAAACTTGTTATTGCAAATGGGAACACAGAACCTCATATAAATCCCGTAAACATACAGAACGAAGCTGACAGACGTATTTATCCTGCTCTTTTTGAAGGCCTTGTAAACTACGATGCAAAAGCAGACAAAATTTTACCCGGACTTGCGGAAAGCTGGGAATACTCAAAAGACTTCAGAAGCGTAACATTCCACATAAGAAACACCCAGTGGAGCGACGGCACACGAATAACGGCACAGTCCGTCGTAAATTCATGGAAATACCTTTTAAAACCGGAAAACGAGACACCTTACACATATATGCTTACAGAGCTTATCAAGGGTGCGCTGCCTCTTCACCAGTCCAGAACTTTTTTTGAAGAGCTTGGTATAAAAGCAGTCAACGAAAGCACACTTAAAATCACATTCAACCGTCCTGACCCGAATGCGGTAGATAGAATGGCACATTTCGCCTTTGCAGTGCTGCCTGTACATCGTATTCTTGAACTTGGTGATGACTGGTGTAAACCGGAAAACATTGTTACAAACGGTCCTTTTAAAGTAAAGTCTCTCTCTCCGGACGGAAAGCTGACGCTTGAGAAAAATCCCGACTACTGGAACAAAGACAACATTTTCATCTCAAAACTAATATTCGTAAAAGCTGAAACAAATCAAAACCTTTACGAAGATTACCGTTCAGGCAAAATCGACTGGATAGCGGACATACCCGGAGAAACCATAGGAATATTTGACACAAATTCTGATTTTACAAAGGAAATTGACCCGTGTTCGCAGTATTATTATATAAACACAAGTCATCCGCTGCTGAACGATGAAAAAGTAAGAAAAGCTCTTATATATGCAATAAACAGAGAAGATCTTGCAAAAACGGTTTTCGACTTAAGTGCCGTTCCGGCAAAGTCAGTTGTTCCGGTGACTTCGTCATCAAAAACAGACACATTGTATGACGTTACAAAAGCCCAGGCACTGCTTAAAGAAGCCGGATACGCAAATGGGAAAAATTTTCCGAGCATTTCAGTTTATATAAACACAACAAACAGCGCCAACAAAAAAGTTGCGGAATTTGTTGTAAACGAATGGAAAAAGAATCTCGGCATAACAGTTCTGATTCAGGAAGAACCTGACTGGAACACTTTTTTGGCAGCAAGACAGGGCGGCGGATTTGACCTTGCAAGGGGAGGATGGAAAAGCGAAGCTCGCGATGCAGCTTCATTTTTGGAACAGCTTGTTTCAACTGACGGAAACAACGACGGCAAATACGCCGACGACGAATTCGATTCTCTGTTGCGAAAAGCGGCACTTCTTCCCGAAGGCAGCCAAAGGAACGAAATTCTTACGGAAGCTGAAACAATTGCTGTGGAACAAGCAGGTGCTCTGATTCCGCTATATTATACGGTTCATTACAACCTGTTCAATTCAACCAAGTGGGAAGGCTGGGAAGAAAATATGCTTAACGTCCACACTTTTACAGGAATCCGCAAAAAAGTTGAAAACTAGCAATCCTTTAAAAGTTCCAGCAGACGGGCAATAACATGCAGCGCAGACTGCCGGCGCACATTGCTGCGGTCTCCGGCGAAAAGGCATGTTTCTGTAACTATTTTGCCCTCTATGTAAAAACCAAAGCAGACCGTACCAACCGGCTTTAGTTTTGTGCCGCCAGTCGGTCCCGCTATTCCGGTTACAGAAAACGCAACCTCGGTTTGTATTTGTTTTGCCGCACCGGCAGCCATTTCACCGGCGCACTGTTCGCTGACCGCGCCGTATTGTTGCAGAGTACTCTCGGCAACACCAAGTATCCGGTTCTTTACCAGATTTGTGTACGAAACGATTCCACCGCTGTAAACATCGCTTGAACCGGCAATCGACGTTATAAACGAAGAAATCATTCCGCCGGTACAAGATTCGGCGGAGGAAAGCGTGAGATGTTTTCCGCGCAAAAGGTTAAGAAGACGTTGTCCTGCTGGTTCTTCCGTTTTTATCATTCTTCAGCCGCTTCTTTTGAAAGTACCGTAATAAGATCTTTCAGTTCATCAAGTTTTTCATGAGTTATAAGCGGATTAAGCAGCGTGAACTTGAGACAAACCTTTCCATCGCTTACAGTCTGCCCGATTATTGTTCCGTATTCGTGAATCAAACGGCGTCGAACTTTTTTATTAATCTCGTCAGTATTTTTGTTTCCGTCACAAAACCGAAATACGACGGAAGAAATTTCCGGTTCAGTTACAACCTCAAAATTACTGTCGTTTTTCAGCCTATTGTAAAAAAATCTGGCATTTTCCATACTTGTTTCAATAAGCTCACTCCAGCCATCTTTTCCGCGCACCTGAAACGCTGTCCAAACTTTAAGCGCATCAAAACGCCTTGTAGTTTGGATTGATTTGTCTACAAGATTAGTATAACCGTCTTCTTCGTCTTCAGTTCTGTTCAGATAATCCGCATGAACGGTAAGAGCATTAAAATCTTTTCCGTCCTTAACAAGCACAGCACTGCAGCTGATAGGCATGAGGAACATTTTGTGAAAATCCAATGTTATTGAATCACACAGCTCTATTCCATCAATAAGCTTTTTATACTTTTGACTCATTATAACGCCGCTTCCGTACGCGGCATCCGCATGAAGCCACATATTATTATTCCGTGCAATCTCATAAAGCTCATGCAAATCATCTATACTGCCAAAATCTGTAGTTCCAACCGTTCCAACAACAAGAAAAGGAATGTTGCCGGCATTAATATCCTGTTCTACAAGTTTTTTTAAGGCGACGATATCCATTTTCTTTTTGGTATCAACAGGAACTTTTACAACCGATTCATAACCGAGACCAAGGATATGCGCCGATTTTTCCATAGAAAAATGGGAAATTTCACTTGTATACATCCTGAGCTTTGTAAACTGTGCCGGAAGCCCGTATTTTTTTACATCCCAATGCAGAATCTCATTGCAAAACCAGTCACGGGCAAGAATAATGGCAGTCTGATTGGACTGACTGCCTCCACTCGTAAAAACACCGTCGGAAGTATTGTTATAACCATACAAATAACACAAAGCGCGTATGACCTGCACTTCAATTTCTGTGGCAACAGGCGACTGATCCCAGCTGTCCATTGATTGGTTAAAAGTGGAGATTACAAGCTCCGCCGCAATTGTTTCCAAAAGGCTCGGTCCGTGAAGATGCGCCATGTAGCTTGAAGACGGCGTACAAAGCAGATTTGGCAAAACAGTTTTTTCTGCCAGTGCAAGAACTTTGTCAAACCCCATGCCCTTTTCCGGCAGAATTGTGTCAGTTTTTATCGCAATAGCAAGTTCCTGCGGCGTAAGCCCCGAATACGCAGCGCCAAAACTTTTCTTAAAAGCTTTTCTTATTGCTTTTTCGGTCTTTTTTATATAAGAGGAAAACTCTCTCTGTGATTGCTTTTCGTGTGTCAGAAAAGTCTGCATAAATACTCCCTCACATAAAAAAAGCCGTAAAGTTTACTCTACAGCTTTTTAATAAAACAAAAATGAATTGACAGAAAAACAGTTATCTGTATTCGCTGTCAACCTTTAAAACACATTTTTCAAATATATCCATTGCCTTTTCAATGTCTTCATCGGTTATATTCAGTGCGCACAAACAGCGCATTACAGAACCGTTCCTTCCACCTTTTTCAGCAACCAGACGGTTTTCAAAACAAAGTTTTTGTACTCTTGCCGCAATCTCACCGCTTGGCGGCAAAGAACCGAGAGAATCTTTTTCGCCTTTAGGATTTACGAATTCGGTACCAATCATCAAACCCTTGCCGCGTACGTCGCCAATAACGGAAACTTTGTCCTTAAGCGCCAAAAGCCGTTTTTTTATGATGTCGCCTTTTCTTACAACATCAGCCAAAAAATCCGGTTTGAAAACTTTGTTAATAAGAACAGTTCCCGCTTTCATAGCAAGCTGGTTGCCGCGGAATGTTCCGGCATGAGCACCCTGCGTCCATTTATCAAGATCTTTATGGTATATTACGATTGAAAGCGGCTGACTTCCACCAATTGCCTTTGAACTGAGAATTACATCCGGAACGATGTCTGCATATTCAAAGGCAAAGAATCTGCCGGAACGTCCGACTCCGCATTGTATCTCATCCACAATCATCGGGATGTCCAGTTCTTTTGTAACACGCCTTATAGTCTTAAGGAATTCGACCGGAAGAGGAATAACACCGCCTTCGCCTTGAATAGGTTCAAGAATAACACAGGCCGGTTTTGTAATTCCACTTTCCGGGTCTTTTAAAGTTCGTTCAAAGTAAGTACACGCCGCTTTTACACCGGCTTCACCACCGAGTCCGAACGGACAACGGTAAGAATACGGGGCAGGGAAAAAATGAACGTCCGGCATTAAACCATGAACTTTGTTCTTTGCGTTAAGGTTTCCGGTACAAGCAAGAGCACCATGTCCCATTCCGTGATAGCCACCTGAAAACGCAATTACAGAAGAACGACCGGTAGCCGTTTTACAAAGCTTTATTGCAGCATCAGTCGCATCCGTACCGGAAGGACTACAAAACTGTATTCGTGCATTTTTTGAAAGCTCATCGGGAAGAACAGAAAGTACTGTATGTACAAATTCGTCTTTTACAGGTGTGGTTAAATCCAGTGTATGAAGAGGTGAGCCGTTTGTAAGCATCTCTACCATAGCCTGATTTACGTCATGGTCGTTGTGACCCAGTGCGAGAGTTCCAGCTCCGCACAAAAAATCCAGATATCTGTTTCCTTCTACGTCCTCGATCCATGACCCCTGCGCCTTTGCCAATGCAAAAGGGAACTTTCTCGGGTAGCTTCGAGCGTTAGATTCAGTGGAATCCTGTCTGGTAATGTAATACTGATTGGTGCCCTTTTTTTCAAGCATCGACGTTCTCCATTACGTGTAGTCCCATGAAAACCATTGTTTTCATCACTACTATTGGGGGATAACCAAATCTGTCAACGGCAGTATTTTTTTTGTGGTAAGAATGACATTACACCATATCAGATTTTTGTACAATGCTAAAAATGAAAAAAAACTTTCTATTGCATAAAATTTTCTTTTTTTATATAGTTATTTAACATTTATTACGGAACTAAAAGGAAAATCTTCCGAAAGTTTCCTTTTAAAACAATTATTACAGTGGAGAAAAAACAATTATGGGTGTTATCGGTATAATTCTTCTTATAGCTTTTATTATTGTATGTATATTACTTGTTATTCTGGTACTGCTTCAGAATGAGGAAGGCGAAGGTCTCGGCGGACTTTTTGGCGGTGCCGGTACACAGGCGTTCGGTTCTCGTTCAGCAAACGTTCTCACAAAAACAACTTACGTTCTTGTCGCATTGTTCTTTCTTGCAACATTTGGTCTGGCATATCTTAACAAAACACCTGCAGCAAAAACGCTGACACCTGTGGTTCAAACACAGGAACAGGAAAATACTGAATGGTGGACAGAAGACAAGGCTGCTGAAACACCTGCACAGGATACGGGTGCAAATCTCGTTTCAGAATAAGTTTCGGGGTTCTTATGGTACTTGGAGAAGTTTTCTCTCCCAATGCAATAATAGTTGATTTGCAGAGCGAAGACAAAGAAGAAGTTATTGCAGAACTTGTAGAACAGCTTGTTGCACATATTCCAGGAGCGGATCGCTCACAGCTACTTTCTTCTGTTTTAAACCGCGAGGAAAAAATGTCTACCGGTATTATGCCGGGCATTGCAATTCCTCACGGAAAATCTGAAACTTTGAACGGAATTCACGGCGTTATAGGAATTTCACGTTCCGGAATAGATTTTGATTCTCTTGATGGAAAGCCCACGTATTTATTTTTGCTTATCATTTCTTCCACAAATGAAAGCGAGCGTCATCTTTTTGTATTAAAGCGTCTTGCGCAAATTCTTGAAAACAAATCTTTTTATAAAGAAATAATGGAGCAAAAATCTCCCTCTGACATTCACCGTATATTAGTCCGGTATGAGGATCAGTTGGGAGCTGTGTAAAAAGAGGCTGCTGACATGATGGATCAGGACATAATCGGGCATTTATTTGAAGTTGAGCAATCAGCCGCCGAATTACTGTCGGATGCGCAGAATGAATACAACAAGCATATAGACCAATTCCGAAAAAGAGCTGATGTTATTTACAAAGAAGCTTATGACAAAATAATAACCGAACAGGAAAAACAGTATACGGAAGCTGTAAAGCTTTTGGATGACCAGCATAAAACCGAATACGATGCATACTGTAATGAAATAAAAAACTGGCAGCGCGATGAAAATGCCTTTAATAATCTGCTGGAGACATTGCTTTTTGGCAAATGAGGCAGAACTATGAATAATTCCAGTGCAGCAGATTTTGTATATGCAAGAATAAGCGGGAAGTTGGCAAAAGCATTTGTAGGAGAAAGAGCAAATAAGCTTTTTCAGGTAAACAACCTGCAGGACTTGTGGGTACTTCTTTTTGATGCTGAAATTCCGCTTGTACCGGAATCGTTACTTGCAAAAAAAATCGAAACAGAAGCTGAAAAACGTTTTATTGACGATTTTTGCAACAGTCTTGCTCTTTTTTCAAAACCAGATCCTGTAGCATTACAGTTACTCCGTTTTTACGACTACTCTAATCTAAAAAAATTCAACTACGCCGTATGCAAGAACCAGTCGGAACTTCCTCCACTGACAAATATAGGCAAATTTACGCAAATAAAATGGCATCTTGGCAAAGACATTTCAGCGATGACAGCAGGAACTCCATTTGCCTGGTATAACAAAAAAGTTGAAATTCAAGAACAGCAGGAATTCGAACAAAAGCTTGATTCGCAATATATCGGCCTTTTATGGCAGGCGGTTCAAAAAGAACGAGGCGAACTGCGCCTTGCAATGAAAAAAATCATAGGCGAAGAAATAATCCTCAACAACATTCTGTGGGCAATCAGACTCCGCGTTTATTACAATATGAACGAAGATGAAATAAAATCCCATCTTGTGTGGGCTGATGCGGACAAAAAGAACAAGAACGATATTCTTGCTCTGCCTGCAATAAAAACACTGAATTTTGCAACAGATTCCATAAATGATTGGAATGACTGGCAATATGCGGATCTCATAAACCCTGTAACCGACGGAGAAATATGGTCAATTGATCCGCGTTGGGTTCAAAAATCTATAAACCTGAAAATCAACAAACAGGCAATGAAAACTTTTCACAAGTTTCCATGTTCACCGGCAGTCCTTGTACCATGGTTTAAAATCAAACAGCACGAGCTTGACTGCATTCGCACAGCGGCAGAAGGTCTGCGCCTGAATATAGATTCAGAACAGTTAAAAACCTTTGCGTGCGTAGTGTAGTATTGGAGAAATATATGGCAAAAACAGCAGAAATGCGGCTTATAGAACTAATGATAATGAAACAGGATGTGGATCCTGTTATTGAATATCTCGGCAAGAAGGGTGTTTTTCAGTTTTATTCTCAGCTCAAGGAATCTTCCTCAAACGTACCGAATACTTCAAAGGAAGTCTTCGACAAGCTTCAGCTGATTCGCGCCTATCTGAACATTAACGACATAGATGACTACAACTGCAATCCGTCGAAACCTTCCGACGCTGATTTCAGGGAAGCTTCCGAAATAATCCGCAATACCGACGAAATACGCGAAAAAGAGCTGCAACTTGCGGATGAACTTAAAAAACTTAAAGAGGCTTATCAGGAAGCACTTTCGTTTGTAAATCTTAAAGTTTCATACTCGGAACTTGAACATCTTTCTTTTCTCACAATGAGAATCGGTAAAATAGATCCCGACATACTTGAAAGTATGCGTTTTTCGCTTGGTGAACGCGCAATCATAATACCGCTTGGAGAAGACAATTCCCGAATAATGGTTGCAACATCAAGAAAAGCTCGCTTTGCGCTTGATGCGGAATTAAAAAAATTCGGTTTTATTCCGTTGGAAATTCCGAAAGATTTTAAAGGCATTCCCGATGATATGCTGGAAGGAATGAAGCAGCAGCTCGAAGACAAACAAACCGAAATAAACGCGATTGAAGAACAGCGTGTTTCTTTTGCAAAAACACATGAGGAAAAGCTCCTCAAGCTTCTTCAGATTTTTTCTGTGGGAATGCAGGTTCAAATTCTCCGCGACAAGCTTGAAGCCACTGAATTAGTATATAGAATTGTAGGTTGGATTCCGGTTTTTGAAACAGACAACCTTGTAAAAGATTTGGATAATCTCACGGAAGGAAGAATAGCCGTCCGCCAGTACCAACCGGATGAAATTCCATCCGTACAAAAAGGCAGGGAGCAGGTTCCTGTAAAACTTAAGCACGGAAAATTCATAAAAAGTTTTGAAGGTTTGATTTTGGGCTACGGTGCGCCAAAATACGGAACAATCGACCCTACCCCGTTTGTAGCCACATTCTTTATTCTGCTTTTCGGTATAATGTTCGGAGATGCGGGACAAGGACTGGTGTTTGTTCTGATAGGTCTTCTTCTTCACTTTAACCTTGTCACGGTAAAGGGCTGGAACAAGTACGGTCTCATTTTCATAGCCATCGGATGTTCCAGTTTTATCATGGGGCTTTTGACCGGTGAATTCTTTACAAACGAAGAACTATTAAAGCCTTTCAGCTACTTTGTAACAGGTCTCTTTGTCGGCAAGGAAAAGGCTTTTGCTCCAATTTTGCATCTTATGCCAAGCAAAGAAACAATGCCTCTTGTATTCATCTTTTTCGGCTTTACTTTGTCGGTAGGTTTTATCATTAACTCAGTAGGTCTTGTACTTAACTTTATAAACAACGTATCGCTTAAAAAATGGGGACACGCTTTCTTCGGTAAGACTGGTCTTTGCGGTGCAGTTTTCTTTTGGTACACAATTGCGCTTGCCGTCAGAATTGCTGCATTTCATCACAAAATAGCGCTTTATGACTGGATAATAATAGGTGTTTCACTACTCGGCGTTTTCTTTGCACATCCTCTTGAACGGCTCTGTGAACATGAAAAACCATGTTTTGAAAACGGACTGGGAGTAGGCATTATTGAAGGAGTTGTAGAACTACTGGACGTTGTTTCAAACTATCTGTCAAATACAGTAAGCTTTTTACGGGTAGGAGCGTTTGCCCTTGCACATGTTGTTCTTGGCTACATTATATGCACGATGAACGAAATGCTCGGAGGTATTGGAGGGCTTGCCGTATTAATAATCGGTAACGCAGTTGTAATTGTACTTGAAGGAATGATTGTTGCAATACAGGTTATCCGTCTGCAATACTACGAATTCTTTTCAAAGTTTTTCACGGAAACAGGTGTTGAGTTCAAACCGTTTCAATTTAAATACAAATCTTAGGTCAAAATATACAGGAGAATTAGTATGAAAGGGAAAAAAATTATTTTAGCCTTGCTCATGATTCTGATTGCTGCATCACTTTTTGCAGCAACTGAAGGCGAAGAAGCAACAACAAAAGAAGCCGGTTCAGTATTAAAATACTTTGCCGCAGCACTTGCAGTTGGTTTTGCTTGTATCGGCGGTGGACTTGCCGTTGGAAAAATCGGTGCAGCCGCAATGGGCGCTATGGCTGAAAATTCAGAACTTTCGGGAAAAGCACTTCCATTCGTAGGACTTGCAGAAGGTATTTGTCTTTGGGGCTTTCTTGTTGCACTTTTGATTATCATAATGTAAGGGAAAATAACAGTGCAATATTTTGTTATTGGTGAACGGGAACTTGTGCTGGCGTTTGCGCTTGTAGGCGTAACGGGTGAAGTTGCCGTAAACCGTACAGAAGCATTGGAAATTTTTAACCGTGTTACCGGAAAAGGCGCAGGGATTGCGGCAGCTCCCGTAAATGAAGATCGCGCAAAGATTCTTATTCTCACGGAAGAAGTCGCCGTTATGCTGGAAGATGAAGTAATCAACTGGCAAAAGTCAGGAAAATATCCGCTGATTGTAGAAATACCCGGTTTACAGGGAAGATTGAAAGGCAAAAAAACATTAACCGATTCAATTAGAGAGGCTATTGGCATTTCAGTTTAAATTGGCAGAATATATTTGAATTTGAGAGTTTTATTATGAAAGAGTTTCGTTCAACGGAAATACTCGATAAAGAGATACAGGAAGACGCACGCCGAAAAGCGGAAAAACTTTTAAAACGTGCGGACATTGACGGGCAACGCATTATTGATGAAACGGAAGACCGCATTAAAGAAGTGGAAACCGAAAAGAAAAACCAGTATGCGGAACGCGTCAAAAACTACGGCAACAATCTGGAAGCGTCACTCCCGCTGGAAAAAGAGCGTTTTCTTGTATCTTTTCAGAACCAAACCATTATAGACGCAATAAAAGCTTATATTTCCGCACTGTCAGAAAAACAACGGGAACAACTTGTAGAAAAACTGCTTATACAATACAAGCCTTTTTTGAACAATAAAAAGTTTTCAGCGCAGTATACCGGTTTCAGCGGAACAACAGTACAAACTCTTCTAGAAAAAAACTTCGGCAAAAAAATGATTGCGGAAATTACCGAACGAAAGAAAACTGGTGCTGATTTTGAAGAAGGATTATATATAGAAACGGAAGACAAAACCGTTATGTGCAGAGCAACCATTGCGGAACTTGTACACAGCATTATAGATACAAACCGTTTTGAACTTGCAAATACACTGTTTAGCGGGAGATTTGAACAATGACGGAAAATACAGTTAAAGGAAGGATTACCCGCATTTCAGGTCCTGTTATTTATGCAGAGGGATTGGACAGCTGTGGCTTGTACGACGTTGTAGACTGCGGGAATACAAAACTTATCGGCGAGATAATTCGCCTTAAAAACGGAATAGCCACAATACAGGTTTACGAAGACGACAGTGGAATGCGCGTCGGCGAAGAAGTTTTCTGTAACAAACGACCGCTTTCACTTCGGCTGGGACCAGGACTGGTAGGAACCATTTATGACGGAATACAGCGTCCACTCGAAAATATGTACAAAGAATCGGGCTCATTCCTTCTTCCGGGACAGAGAAATACACCACTTGATGAAGAAAAAAAATGGCGTTTTGTTCCGGTTATCACTTCCGGAACAGAAATAAAACCCGGTAAAGTGCTTGGAACAGTAAAAGAAACCTCTTCCGTTACGCACAAAATAATGGTTCCGCCGGCTGTAAAGGGAAAAACACTTAAAAACATTGTTGCAGAAGGCAGCTACACAATAAATGACGTTATCGCCGAAACCGAGCTTGGCGAGAAAATTTTCCTCGCACAATACTGGCCGGTACGAAAACCGCGTCCGTATCAGGAAAAACTCACCGTTACGGAACCGCTCCTTACCGGACAGCGCGTTATTGACGTTTTTTTTCCGCTTTCAAAAGGCGGAACCGCTGCAATTCCTGGCGGCTTCGGCACGGGAAAAACAATGACTCAGCACGCTATCGCAAAATGGTGCGATGCTGACATAATCATCTACATAGGTTGCGGTGAACGCGGAAACGAAATGACCGATGTTCTTACGGAATTCCCTACACTTATTGATCCGCGCACGGGACGTTCACTTATGGAACGAACAATTCTCATTGCTAACACTTCAAATATGCCGGTTGCGGCACGCGAAGTTTCGCTTTATTCGGGAATAACACTTGCCGAATACTACCGCGATATGGGAATGGCGGTTGCAATCATGGCGGATTCCACAAGTCGTTGGGCAGAAGCCTTACGTGAGCTTTCAGGTCGTATGGAAGAAATGCCGGC
>DBWK01000063.1:16814-42446 GCA_002308875.1 Treponema sp. UBA1240 | reverse complement strand
GCTGGTCGCGTAACATCCTTATGTGGTGAAGAAGGTTCTGTTTCCGTAATCGGTGCGGTTTCACCACCTGGCGGCGACTTCTCGGAACCTGTAACACAGCACACAAAACGCTTTATCCGATGTTTCTGGGCACTGGACAGAGAGCTTGCAAACGCACGTCACTACCCCGCTATCGGTTGGATTGAATCATATTCCGAATACGCAGACGAAGTAAAAGGCTGGTGGGACAAGTTAGACGGACGCTGGGCGGAAGTCAGACAGGAAGCACTTGATTTGCTAAAAAAAGAACAAAGACTTGAACAGATTGTGCGTCTTATAGGACCTGACGCATTACCGGATTCGGAAAGAATCGTACTGGTAGTTGCCGAGATGATTAAAAACGGATTTTTACAGCAAAATGCGTTTGACGACATTGACGTATATTCAGTTCCCGAAAAACAGATTCTTATTCTTTCGCTGATTATGGAATTCTACAAAAAAGCGCAGGCCCTCATAAAACATGGAACGCCGCTTGTAAAAATCAATTCGCTTTCCGTACGCGAAGAAATAATCCGTATAAAAACATCAATCCCGAATAATGAACTGGATAAAGTCAACCAGATAAAATCACATCTTGAAGAACAGTTCAGCTCACTTGAAAAGTTATATCAGAAGGTGGACATAGGATGAAAGGAATAGAACATAGAGGCATTACTTCCGTTGACGGTCCTATTGTAGTAGTAAAAAGAACGGAAAACATTTTTTATGATGAAATTGTAGCCGTCCGCGACAGAGATGGTGAAAAACGCACAGGTCGTGTTATTGACGTTTCCGAAGAATACGCCGTTGTACAGATATTCGGTTCTACAAACGGAATAGATATGGAATCTTCCACCGTTGAATTTCTTGATACACCTATGGAATTACGCGTAAGCGAAGGACTTTTGGGACGTATTTTTAACGGGCTCGGCAAACCTATAGACGGCTATCCCGAAATCATTTCTTCAAAAAAGATAAACGTAAATGGTTATCCCATAAACCCATTTGCACGTATATATCCGCGAGACTTTATCCAAACCGGAATAAGCGCAATTGACGGAATGAACACTCTTATCCGAGGTCAAAAGCTTCCTATTTTCAGCGGAAACGGTTTACCACACAACAAACTTGCGGCGCAGATTATCCGTCAGGCAAAAATTCGTAGTAGTGACGAAAACTTTGTTATGGTTTTTGCCGGCATGGGTATCAAATACGATGTTGCGCGCTTTTTTACGGACACTTTCGAACAGTCGGGAGTTCTTTCCAAAGTTGTAATGTTCCTTTCATTAGCAGACGCACCCTCTATAGAACGTATTATTACACCACGTTGTGCGCTTACCGCCGCCGAATATCTCGCATACGACAAAGGAATGCATGTTCTTGTAGTAATGACGGATATGACGAACTACTGCGAAGCTTTACGCGAAATTTCCACAACACGTGGTGAAGTTCCCGGACGTAAAGGTTATCCCGGTTATCTTTACTCAAATCTTGCGGAACTTTATGAGCGCGCGGGCAAAATAAAAGGTTCAAACGGCTCAATAACACAAATTCCTATTCTCACAATGCCGAACGATGATATTTCACATCCGATTCCAGACCTTACCGGTTACATTACCGAAGGACAGATTGTTCTTGACCGCGAATTCTCGCAAAAAGGCATGTATCCTCCTGTAGCAGGTCTGCCTAGTTTGAGCCGCCTTATGAAAGACGGTATCGGTGCAGGAATGACAAGGGAAGACCACAAGGACGTATCAAGCCAGCTTTTTGCGGCATATTCAAAGGTAAAAACAATACGAAACCTTGCCGCTATTATCGGTGAAGAAGAGCTTTCTGAACTTGATAAAAAATATCTCAGATTCGGAGAAGCATTTGAAAGAGATTTTCTGTCACAGGGAGAATTTGAAAACCGTACCATCGAACAAACACTTGATATAGGCTGGAAAGTCCTTTCAATACTTCCGAGAGAAGAACTCTACAGAATCAAGCCGGAATTCATAGCCAAATATATGAAAAACAACGAAGAGGATTTTGCGGATTAGTCTATGGCAAAAATGAATATTGCGCCTACAAAATCAAATCTTCTCATCATAAAGGAACAGTTGGGAACAGCAAAAGAAGGTTATGAACTTTTGGAACAGAAGCGCGAGATTCTTGTTATGGAACTCATGCATTTGGTGGAAAAAGTTAAACTGCTTGAGCATAACATCGACAAAACCATAGAAAAAGCATATCCCGCATTAAAAAATATGCTTCTTGCGATCGGAAGCGATAGGGTTGAACATATTGCTTCTTCCGTAAAATATGATTTTAAATTTTCCGAAAGAGATGTTACAATAGCAGGTATACCATTCATAACGCTCGATGTGGAACTTCCCAAACGGGAACTTTTCTACTCGTTTATGGATTCTTTTGCGGATTCTGATAAGGTTATGATGGAGTTTTTTGAATTGCTGAAACTACTTACGGAAATGGCTTCTATAAGGACAATTGTCTGGAGACTTGCGGCTGAAGTAAAGAAAACCCAAAGACGTGTAAACGCTTTGGATAAAATGGTTATTCCACAAACCTCAGAAACAAAAGTCTACATAGAAAGCGTTCTTGAAGAGCGTGAACGCGAAAATGTTTTTGTACTGAAAACTCTGAAAGCAAAACAGCAGACAGGAGAGAAAAAATGATTAAATCATTATTTAAAAATGTTGTGGTTGTCGTAAACAGTTCTGAATCGTCAATTTCTGCTGTAAAATATGCCGTAATACTTGCAAAAACATACAAATGCAATGTAAAGGCGGTTTATGTAGTAGACACAGCAACCCTGAAGCAGCTGACTTTGAGCAAGTTCTTTCTGCACGAAGAAAGTCTGGAATATGAAACAAATCTTGTTACAGACGGAGAACGATACTTAAAATATGCGCAGGAACTGGGACTCGCAAAAGGTATTACCATTCAGACTGAATTGCGAAAAGGAGCCATATGGTCCGAAATAACCGCCTGTGCTGACGACTTTGATGCGCAGCTTGTGCTTTTAGGCGGGTATGAAAAAGAAGGAACTGGCTTAAAAGACGTAATCTCTTCCTCATATAGAAAAATCCTGGCGAATGTACACTGTCCGGTGCTTGTCGTAAAAGGCAACGATATAGAAACTCTATATAAAATGGCATGAGGTAAAATATGCGAACACTTATTCTTCATTTTTTAGATACAAAAAATACAAAACATTCGGGAATACTAAAAAACTTGGAAAAAAGCGCTGTAGACAACGGACATCAGGTTGATATTTTCAACGGGAATCTTGATTCCATCGATAATCTTCATCCAATCGTATACGAATACATTGCGGTTGTAACAACATCACCGAATTTTATAGGCGCAAAATTACCTTCCAAACTTACCGAAATTCTTTCGTCGGCAGGTAATTTTTCGGGCAAAAAAGGCTGTGCGTTTGTAGTAAAATCAGGACTTTCATCAAACAAAACAATCCATCTGCTTATGAAAGAACTTGAAAAGCAGGGAATGTGCCTTGATTATTTTGATATTATAGAAAGCATTGACCATGCAGCCGCTTCCGGCAAAAAGATAGGATAATCCGTTTTGTGGAAGACTGCTATAAAATATTAGGTGTAAATCCAAAAGCTACTATAGCTGAGATAAAAACCGCTTTCCGCAAAAAAGCTAAAACGCTGCATCCTGACCTTTCAAAACAAGATGCAGCAAGCACAAAAGCATTCCAAAAACTCCTAAAAGCATATCAAATTCTATGCGATAGTTATCAACGTTCTATTTTTGACTTTGAGCGTACAGCATCAAAACAAACAGAACAAAAAAAGTCATTTGACTACAGGGAATGGCTTTTATCGCGTGAAGACGATGAAAGCCGCAGCAAGCTTATCTTTTTTGACCTGCTTCATAACCGCGAAGACGATGCTGTAGCAGAATTCAAAAGAATGATGACTTCAAGGTTAAATTTTTCACTTGCAAGATGGTTCAGCAGAGAAGATTTTATGGATCTCGGTTATATACTTGCAGAAGAACTGATTTTCCGCTCCGAATACTACGATGCATATCTCCTTCTTGCACAAGTTATTCGTATGGAGTATTCTTATTCATATTTCAGAAACTTTTTTCCGGAAGTAATGTCACTGGCAAGGAATCTGCTTAAAACAAAACTTGCCGGTAATATACATGACGAACTTGCCCTTGATGCTTGGGAAGATGCGCTTGATTTGGGCTTTACCAAAAAAGACAATGCCTTTTTTCTGAAACTCATGAGCGAAGCCTATGACAGAATAGGAGATTCTCATACCGCAGCCCTGTGCTTGCAAAAAGCGTTTATGTTGGATTCCGGTCTTGGTGTTTCTGAAAAACCAAAGCGAAAGTACAGATAATTTGTTGGTGGACTGTTATGATACGACTTAAAAATGAAAAACAAATTAACGGAATAAGAAAATCCTGCAAACTGCTTGCACAACTTTATGAATACATCATTCCCCAAATAAAAGCGGGAATGAGTACAAAAGAGATAGATGAGCTTTGTGTTCATTTTATTACCAACCACGGAGGAAAACCAGCCTGGTACCAGGAAGGCTTTCCCGGAGCAGCCTGTATTTCAATAAATGACGAGGTAATCCACGGCATTCCGTCACGAAAGCGTAGAATTCAAAACGGAGACCTTGTTTCACTGGATATAGGTATAAACCTTGACGGCTATATAAGCGATTCCGCACATACCGTAATGGTAGGTAAAGTTTCACCAAGGGCTGAAGAACTTGTAAAAGTTACACGCCAGTGCCTCAAAGCCGGTATAGAAGCATGCAAAACCGGCAACCGGATACGTGATATTTCCAAAGCTGTATATGACATTGCAACCGCGGCAGGATTCGGAGTCGTGTACGAATACTGCGGACACGGCGTAGGACTTGACGTTCACGAAGATCCTACCGTTCCCAACGTAATAGAAAGAGGTGGTGCAAACCCGCGAATTCAACCCGGAATGGTTCTTGCGATTGAGCCCATGATTAACATGGGAACAGCTGATGTTCTTCTTGCCGATGACGACTGGACTGTTTTAACAGCTGACGGGAAAATTTCCGCGCATGAGGAACATACCGTAGCCGTTTTTGCAGACCACACCGAAATTCTTACAATTTGATTAAATTTTTGTTATCACATTGGATTTTTGTTTGTTTATTTAGTATGTTTTTAAATATAAATGGAGGCTGCTATTTATGAAACAAAAATCCAAAAACTTTCTATTTTTTATTATTGCAGTAGTTTTTGCCATTACATCTTTTTCTATTTCATGTACCGGCACAAATTCAGACAAGCAGACAAATGCCCATACCGCTTTTGCAGAAACAAAATCAAACGTAAAGATTCCTACAGATGCTCTTTCAGTAGTAGAATCTTTGCAAACCGTTTTCAGGTCAATATCAAAGGGCGTTCTGCCGTCCGTCGTTGAACTTGACGTTGTAGAGAAAAAAACAGTCCAGTCAAATCCAATGCAGGGTTTCCCGTTCTTTTTCTTTAACGATGACGAAAAATCACAGGAAAGAGAATACACCCAGCAGGGACTTGGTTCCGGTGTAATCGTAAGACGTTCAGGCAAAACCTTGTATGTTCTGACAAACAATCATGTTGTAGGGTCTGCTTCTGAAATTTCGGTAAAACTTAATGATGAAAGGACCTTTACAGGCAAGCTTGTCGGCAAAGACGAACGAAAAGACATTGCCCTCGTTTCATTCGAAAGTGATGACATGAACATCCCTGTAGCAATTCTCGGTGACTCTGACAAAGTTGAGCGTGGAGACATCTGTTTTGCAATGGGTACTCCGCTTGGATACGGCTCTTCCGTAACACAGGGAATTATCAGCGCAACCGGACGTTCCGGCAGTGGTGTAAACAACATCAGCGACTTTATCCAGACAGATGCCGCAATCAACCAGGGTAACTCAGGCGGTCCGCTTATAAACATTTATGGCGAAATAATCGGTATTAACACATGGATTGCCTCACAATCCGGCGGTTCACAGGGCCTTGGTTTTGCAATTCCTATAAACAACGTAAAAAAAGCTATCGATGACTTTATCACAGGCGGTAAAGTTACATACGGCTGGCTCGGTGTAAGTATCGGAACTATAGAAGAAGAATACAAAAAAGATATGGGACTTACCGGCAAAGACGGCGGTTTTGCATTCCAGGTATTCTTGGGTTCGCCTGCTGCAAAGGGTGGCATACAACCAGGCGACTATATAACTGCGCTGAACGGAAAACCGGCTAAAGACGCAAATCAACTTACACGTGAAATAGGAGATTTGTCCGTAGGTGAAACAGCTACGTTCACAATCATCCGTGCGGGAAAACAAATGGAAATCCGCATCAAGATTGAAGAAAGGCTGGATACTACAGTTGCCGACAGTTCAAAACTGTGGCCGGGATTTATCGCCTCACCGCTTACGGAATCAGTACGGCAGCAACTTAAACTCGATGCAAAAACAGAAGGAATTCTTGTTGCAAATGTTGAAGCAAAATCACCGGCTTCGGTTATCAGCCTGCAACCCGGTGATATCATAACCGCCGTATGCGACAAAGAAGTAAAAACAATTCAGGATTTTTACAAAGCTCTTTCGTCAAATCAAAAAGAAATCTGGTTCGATGTAATCCGCAGCGGACACAAGATTTCCACAATGCGCTATAAAATGTAAATCCGGCACAGATATAAAAAAGCGGCATTCGGGTAAAGTCCGAAGCCGCTTTTCTTTTGTTTAAACACTTCCAAATCTATTCAAGAACCTGAGAACCACGCTGCATTGCGGTAAGTCCGGTTCTAACCAGTTCCATAATACCGTAGGGCTGTAAAAGCCTGATAAGGCTCGCGATTTTATCTTCACTACCAGTTGCTTCAATAACTAAAGATTCCGAACCCACATCTACAATGTGTGCACGGAAGATGTTGCAGGTTTCTATTACAGTGGCGCGCGTATCAATTGTAACACCTACCTTAATAAGAGCAAGCTCACGTACAACAGTAGTTGACAAATCACAGTGTACAATCGAAATAACTTCAACCAGCTTTGAAAGCTGCTTTTCAATCTGCTCAAGAATATATTCATCGCCACGAACAACAATAGTCATTCTGGACTGCTCGGGATTGTTTGTTTCGCCAACGGTAAGGCTGTCAATATTGTAGCCGCGGCGGCTGAACAACCCTGAAACACGGCTCAAAACACCGGCATGGTTTTCTACCAGAACCGACAGAACAAAACGTTTTGTATTTTCCATAATCTATAACCTCTTTTCTGAATAATCAAACTGCAAAATTACGGATTCCATGAAACCGTGCGGAGCACATCTCCAAATACACCGGCAGCCGTAACACCCGCGCCGGCACCGTAACCTCTTACCGTCATAGGAATAGGTGTGTAACGGGCCGTGTGGAATACAAAGGCGTTCTCGCCGCCTTTTATTACGTACAAAGGATGCGTTGAATCTACTTCCATCATACCAACGCTGCACTTGCCGTTTTCAATCTGCGCCGCCATGCGGAGAACTTTTCCCTGTTTTTTGAGTGCTTCAACCTTCTTTATAAAATAATCATCAAGCTGAGGCAGTTTTTTGAGGAATTCTTCCGTTGTACCGGTATCGTCAAAATCTTCGGGGAAAACCTTATTGATTACGATATCTTCTAGTTCAAGTTCAAAGCCAGCTTCGCGCGCAATAATAAGAGCCTTTCTTGCAACATCAAGACCACCGAGGTCGTCACGCGGATCAGGCTCGGTAAAACGTTTTTCCTTGGCTTCAAGCACAGCTTGGCTGAATGTGGCACCTTCGTCCAGGCGTCCAAAAATGTATGAAAGTGAACCGGACATAATTCCGTAAAAGCCCGTAAGCTTGTCGCCTGATTTGAAAAGATTCTGTAGCGTATCGATAATAGGGAGTCCTGCACCAACATTCGTTTCATAGAGAAAGCGTCGACGCATTTTATTTGCGGTTACACGAAGTTGTTTGTAAAAATCCATGCTCATTGAATTTGCACGCTTGTTTGGCGTTGCAATGTGCATACCCGCATTCAAGATATCCAGATACCGTTCCGGCAAGTCGTAGGATGCGGTACAATCTACAAAAATAGGATTAAGCGGCTTTATTCTGCGCACAAACTCCAAAATCTCGTCCAGATTTGTCGGTTTGCCATTCTTTTTAACCTCCTCACGCCAATTACGCAAATCAAGGCTCGTTTCGCTCATAATCATGCCGTCAATATTGGCAATTGCCATGACACGGATATCCACGCCCTGTGAGAGCAACTCCTTTTGCTGTGAATGAATCTGGTCGAGCAGCGTTCCACCTATGTTACCCGCACCAAATGCGAATACTTCAATAGTCTGCGCCGTATTAAAGCAGAAGCGGTGTGCAATTCTTACAGCGGTATCGCCGTTATCACCGTTTATTACAACACTTATAGAACGTTCCGAAGAACCCTGAGCAATCGCAAGAATGCTGATATCCTGCGAAGCGAGCGCGTCAAAGAACTTGCCCGCAATACCGCGCTTGTGCTTCATACCGTCTCCGATAATCGAAACAATTGCACAGTGTTCCTGAGTTTCAATAAGGTTAATTATGTTTTCGCGAAGTTCCAGTTCAAACTCGGCACCGAGCACTTCCTGAACCTTAAGTGCATCGTTCTGGTTGACACAGAAACTGATTGTGTATTCGGAACTGGACTGTGTAATCAAAAGCATTGAGATTCCGGCGCGGGAAACAGCCGCAAAAATACGTGCCGCCATACCGGTTTTTCCCTTCATTCCAGAGCCTGAAACGCTGATAATAGCTGTGTCTTTAAGACACGAAATACCACGAATTGAACCGTTTGAATCAAAGTGACCTGAAGTAATCCTTGTTCCGCGCGAAGACGGATTCATCGTGTTAAGGCTCCAAGCTTCTATACCCTTTGCGGCAAGAGGTGCAAGTGTTTTAGGATGCAGAACCTTTGAGCCGAAGAACGAAAGTTCCATTGCTTCTTCAAAGCTCATGTCATTAATCATAATAGCGTCCGAAACAATGCGCGGGTCTGCTGTAAAGATACCGTCAACATCGGTCCAGAATTCTACCTTGGAAGCACCAAGACCAACACCAATCAGCGCAGCTGAAAAATCAGAACCGTTGCGGCCTAAAAGCCCCATCGAAGAATTTTTCCAAGTACAGATAAAGCCCGGGAAAAGCAAAATTCGTGCATCCCTGCCGGTTTTACCATCACGTACGGCGGCGAGAGCTTCCATAGTACGCGCCATATCGGGATCGCCTTCTTTTTGATTGCCGTTTGTATAAATATAATTACGCGAATCCAAAAGGCACACTTTCTGCTTTTTTGCAGTAAGAACAGCCGCCACAATCGGAGCAGAAAGCCGTTCGCCCATTCCCATAATACGACAGTGTACTGAAACAGGACATTCACCAAAAGCAGAAACAGCATTCAAAAGCTTTTCATATTCATCAAAAACAGGTTCCAGTTCATTGAGAACGGCTTTTTCGTCAAAAGTAGCCAGTTTTTGTTTTAGTTCTTTACAGATTGATTCATGAACGGTTTTAATCTTCTTTGTAAACTCTGAAGGAGATGTGCCTGTAACGGTTTTTTCGATGCTTTCTTCAAGCTTGTCTGAAATTCCTGCCACAGCGGATACAACAACACTGATACGGTCTTTTTCGGCCCTTCCTTTCATTATTTCTGCCGAGTCAAGAATGCGGTCAGCACTTCCCATAGACGTACCGCCGAATTTTAGCGTAATCATGAATAACCCCTAAACGTTTAGAATACTTATTTAATTTTATATCATTACTTCAAAATATTCCAGTAGTGTTTTAGTTTAATAACAAGCATTAAAGTTCAAGGCAAAAAAAAACGCAATCGGAAATAAAGGAGGGAAAACCGATTGCGTGCTTATAACAATATCTATAAAAATCTTACTTGCTGCACAATATACTTATACAACAGCGGATAAATAATATGGTTACAAAAAAACATAAATTTTTTTACGTTTTTTTTATTTTTATCAGCATTGTGAATTTCTTATACAGGTGATATAATAATTTTATGGATTTTCAAAAGATCGTTGATAGCATTAAACCGATGACCTGTATTATCTCAGTAGAAAAACTCTCTGATAATTCTTACGGCAAAATTCGTATTGTAACAGGAAACCAAGCTTACATCGATTCAATTGAAAAAGCAGACTCCGGTCCGCAAATGCTGGTAAACAAGTTCATTCCTAACACCGAATACCAGATATATTTTCCTAAAGATTTGAATTTCGAAGACTTTTGCTATCGCTGCGCTGTTCTTAAGCAACCATTACATACCTATGTTCATCCTGAACGCTTTGATTTTTATTTTAACCTTTTTATGCTGCCGCTTGAATCCGACGACGACAAGCTGTGCTACTGCACATACACTCAGGAGCTCACACAAAAGCCTGATGCCACAAAAATGTCGAACATTTCACAGGAAGTTGCAGCTGACGTTCTTGCCGCTTGCATAAAACTGCACAACTCAGACGATTTTGAAGAAAACATGTACAATGTAATATCGGACATCCGGCAGCAGTGCAAGGCAGTTTATAGCTGTATTCTGCTTTTGGATAAAAATACCCGCAAATGCTCAATTTTATGCGAAGACTTTGAAGGCGGCAACCGACAGCCCGTTCCAAAAGACTGGTTTACCGATGACTTTTATGAACTTGCGGTTACCTGGGAAGACACAATAGGAGGCAGTAACTGCCTTATCATAAAAAACAAAAATGACATGGAATTTGTAAAGGAAAAGAACCCCGTATGGTACGAATCCATGAAAAGCGCCTATATTGACAGCATTGTAATGTTTCCCATAAAAATACGCAATGAATTTTTAGGATACATTTGGGCAACCAATTTTGATACTTCAGAAACAGTGCGCATAAAAAGAACCCTTGAACTTACCACGTTCTTTCTTGCGTCCGAAATTTCAAACCACCAGCTTTTTTACCGCATGAAAATACTAAGCACCACCGATATGCTCACCGGCGTGCTTAACCGTAACGAAATGAACAACAGGGTTGACTACTACTGTAATCCGGATAGCAAAGAAAAAACTTCCATAGGCATTATTTTTGCCGACCTCAACGGCCTCAAACTGATAAATGACACAAAAGGTCATGAGGCGGGCGACATCCTTCTAAAATCAGCCTCTAAAATACTAAAACGTGTTTTTAAAGGCTATGAAATTTTCAGAGCTGGTGGTGACGAATTTATGATTATGTTGCCTGATACTCCGCTTGCGGAAATTGGAAACCTTGTTAAAAAACTTAAAAAAGAAACCGACAAAAACGGCAAAGTTAGTTTTGCAACAGGTTTCAGCATGGAAAACGACTGCAAAAACATTCGTTCCGCTCTTAAGCATGCGGACGAGCTAATGTATGCGGACAAAAAACGTTTTTACGATGAATTTCCCGAAAAAAAGATGCATTAAAATGTGTCTCTAGTTAATATTATTCCCAATGCTACGATAAGTAGCATAAACACCCTGAAATGTAAACTCAAGTTTCTGTTAAAATGTGTGAAATGATGCAAAATAAAATCATAAAAACAATTTGCACCGGTAATTTCACAATCAGCGCGCTATAAATGAAATTTCCGGCAGCAAGGAGGATATAATGACTTTTGGAGAAAAACTACGGGAATCCCGCAAAAAAGCAGGGCTTTCGCAGGAAGAACTTGCCGAAAAACTGAACGTATCGCGGCAGGCAATTACAAAATGGGAAACGGATAACGGTATCCCCGACATATCAAATCTTATGTCAATCTCAAATCTGTTCAGCATTTCGGTTGACGACTTTATATCAGAAGAAAAAACCGCGCAGGTCGTAAAATCGCGCTTGTACGAAAGCGTTACCGAATACGACATTGACGGCAAAAAGAACTTTGATATAAAACTTGGAAGTGCACACCAAATAAGCGTATCAGGAAGCGATGAGGAAAAAATCAAGCTCATTCTTTCTTCCGATTCACTCGCAAATCTTAAGCAGGATATCAAAACAAAGATTGACGACATAAAGGGTCGGATTGACGTTGAAGTCCATAAAGCAAAAACCGTGAGCGAAACCTGCGCAAAAAATGAACTGTACATTGAAGTTATTCTTCCTAACAAGTATGTGTCGCATGTGGAAACAGATACATCATGTAAAGACTTGCGCCTGTCAAATATCATCTGTCAGGACTTTGAATTTGACGGACGTGCAGATTCAATTTCAATTGAAAGTCTTACAGGTAGAATTGAAATCAACTGCAATCTTGATATGATAATTGATGTAGGAACAATGAGCGGTTCAATCGAAATCAATCAGATAAAAGCAACTTCACGAATCCGCATTCCGCACGAACAAGAGTTCCGCATGGTAGTAAAGGGAATAGGAACAAACGTTCTTTACGAAGAAAACGGAACTCAAGCGGAAGATTTTTCTTCATCGGATTCAGAAAATATTATCGAGTTTAACGGAATGAAATCCGAGCTGATTATAGAAAAAATCTAGCCTGTCATCCGGGCATCATAAAATTATTATCAAAGGAGATTATTGATTATGACAAACAATACTACAAATACAGCATATATTTATCGTCCAAAGCGTTTTTACATTCTTGTTTTTGCATTCACTTGGTTTTTCTGGCTTTGCGCAATTCTGTTCAATGAGGGAAATTCACTCTTTTTGTTCACGCTGCTCGGTCTCATAAGCCCCGCAACAATCGCCGTTGTAACAGTACTTACTTCAAAAAATAACGCTCTCAAGGCTGATTTCCGCCGGAAACTGATAAAATTTTACAGGATAAAACCGCTTTCCATGCTAATCGCAATACTCACGTTTGCGGCAATCGTTGTTACATCAATCCTTATTTCACTTTTGTTTGGCGGATCAATCGATCAGCTGAGCTTTACCGAAGATTTTTCGTTTTCAATCGGCGGAACATCAGCCTTGCTTACAATTCTGCTTGCTTCAATCATTGAAGAACTGGGCTGGCGTGGTTACGGCGAAGACGCCGTCGGTGCATATCATACATGGTTTACGGAATCAATCATTTTCGGCTGTATATGGGCAGCATGGCATCTTCCTCTTTTTTGGATTAACGGAACATATCATTACGGTTTGCGACAGCTGGGACCAGTGTATATGATAAACTTTCTTGTAAGCACTATTCCGTTTGACTTTATACAAACCTGGGTTTATGTAAAAAACCGCCGTTCCATGCTGGCAACAATAATCTTTCATCTTTTTGTGAACATAATGCAGGAAAAAATCGCCATGACGCCTGAAACAAAAATCATCGAAAGCTTTGTTGTTCTTGCGGCAACCGTAATAATCGTGCTTACAAACCGCGATCTATTCTTTGAAAAACGCCACATAGGCAAACTGCTTGAATACACAGAACAGGAAGAAGGCTAAACCTCCGGTGTGATTTACAAAGTCGGTCATTTCCGTGTTATAATGTCCGTATGTCACAGAAAGATTTTATACCAATAGGAAATCTCCGGCTTGACCAGCAGCTGCGTTTTACCGCTGAAATTGACAAAATGACGTCTATTTTACGGCGCACAATGCTGATTGACGGTTCACGGCGCGAAAACGACGCAGAACATTCATGGCACATTGCGGTTATGGCTCTGATTTTTTCCGAATATGCAAAAGAGCCCGTAGACACGGCACGTGCCGCAAAAATGTGCGTGGTTCACGACCTGATAGAAATTTATGCGGGCGACACCTTTGCCTACGACCTTGAAGCAAACAAAAACAAAGCTGAACGCGAAGCTGCAGCCGCAGACAAACTATTTGCGCAACTACCACCGGAACAAGGTGCGGAACTCCGCACTCTCTGGGAAGAATTCGATGCAATGCAAACTCCCGATTCCAAATACGCAGCCTGTATGGACAGACTGCAGCCGTTTTTGCACAATACGCTTACCAACGGACACACTTGGGTACAAAGCGGAACAAACCGCGCAGTGGTAGAAAAGCGCATGGCGGTAATCAAAGACTTTATGCCCCAGGTTTATAAGTGGGTCGAAAAGAACATGGATGCCGCAATAGAAAAAGGCTGGTTAAAAAAATGAACAAGAGGTTTTTATGACATATACAATGCAAAAAATACCGGAAAAGGGTGACACGGTTGTTGTCGGAATGTCCGGAGGTGTGGATTCAACACTGACCGCACTGATGCTTGCAAAGAAAGGCTGCAAGGTAATAGGTGCAACAATGTCGCTTTGGGACGGGAGTCTGCCGGAAATAAAAACCGGAAAAAAAATGCGTGAATCCTGCTTTGGTCCGGGCGAAGAAGAAAACATAGAAGAATGCCGGCAGTTTTGCAAAGCACATGGAATTGAATACTACGTTATTGATGTAAAAGAAACATATAAACAGGAAATTCTCGAATACTTCAAACGAGAGTACCGAAGTGGACGCACACCAAATCCATGCATACGCTGCAATATGCTCATAAAATTCGGAGCACTTCTTGCAGGTTTGGAAAACCTCAATATAAAGTACGATTATTTTTGTACCGGTCATTACGCAAAAATTGTCAGACCGGACAGCGGACTTTTTGGTACGGACAAACGCCCGTGCATGATTGCCGGCGCAGAAGACGTTTCTAAAGACCAGACTTATTTTTTGTACCGTGTTCCGTCCGACACTTTGGAAAAAGTACGTTTTCCCCTTGCAACCATGAAAAAAGCCGACGTTATAAAACTTGCACAGGAAGCCGGACTTGACGCCGCAAACCGTGAAGAAAGTCAAGACTTTATCGGTGAAGAATACTTTGATTTGATATTCGCGGACAAGCCTTCCGTTCCCGGCGACATAATTGATTTGGACGGCCATGTTATCGGCAGGCACCGCGGCATTGAGCATTATACGGTAGGACAAAGACGAGGACTTGGTGTTGCACTGAGTTATCCGGTTTACGTTCATTCGATTGACGCTAAGAACAACCTGGTTGTTTTAGCTCCGAACGAAGCACTGAATTCAAAAAGCCTCATTGCCGACGACTTTGTATGGGCTGGCGGAGCAGAACCAGAGGAAGCTTTTGATGCAATGGTAAAAATAAGGCTCGCAAGCAAACCTGCACCGGCAATAATAGAAAAATACGTAAAAGACGAAAACGACAAGAACGAATACAAAGGACAACCTTGGAAAGTTACCTTTGTAGAACCGCAGAGAGCTGTTGCCCCGGGACAGTCAGCCGTACTGTACAAGGACGGCGTGATTTTGGGCGGCGGGGTAATTTATAGAACGATATAGCATTGTCATTTTCAGGCAAAACCTGAAAGTAACGTACTTAGTCCAACCCCAACAGCTTTTCAGCGTTTTTGTACAAAATGGCTTCGCGTTCCTCGCCGGTCAAATCAAGGCGGTTAAACTTTTCAAGTTCTTCTTCATGATCCCACATAGGAAAATCCGTGGCAAAAAGGAATTTTTCAGCCCCGTGCGCCCGAATCATTTTATTGGCTTTTTCAACCGGAATCCACTCAAGCGTACTTGAAGTATCAAAATAAATATCCTGACCAACAAGGTATTTTATTGATTCATCCCACTCCGTGTACCCCCCGAAGTGAGCCGCAATCAGAGTTAAATTCGGATGTTTTTTGTGAAGATTAAGAATACGTTTTGGACCGGAAAAATCGTAACGGTAGTCACCAGCATGCACAATCAGAGGCAAATTCAAATCCGTCATAAGACTGTAGATTGAATCCATACATGTTGCATCTACCGGAAATTTCTGAAAATCAGAATGAAGTTTTATGCCGCAAAGCCCTGCGTCTTTTATGCGCATAAGTTCATCGCCATACTTTTCGTATTCAGGATGAATTGTACCGAAGCCTATAAACTGCGGATGCTGATTACACTGTTCAATCACAAAATCATTGGAATGCACAACCTGTTCTGCCTTTGTTGCAACAGGTAAAATCACATATTTTGTTACGCTGATTTTTGAGCCGCTTGCCAATAGCTCCTCAGGATGACCGTGATATCTCATCGGGTAATTGTAAAAATCACCTATATTTTTTGCTGCCTTGTCTGCAATCTTTGAAGGATATATATGGCAGTGAAAATCAATTATCATAATGCAGCAAGAATACTTCTTTAAAGCTGTTTAGTAAATATTCCGCGTTGATTAGGATTGGTATAAATTAACTTTTACAGCATTTTTGCTATGTACTATGATTTTTATCAGAGAATATGTTATAATCGCATAATAACAAGGAGCGATTTGTATGAAGAGACTATTTTCAATTTCATTCGTAGTTTTATTTGTGCTTTGTCTTTTTTCCTGTGCAACAGGATCAGCTGTTGTCACAGGCACCAAGCGTCCCGCCACAGATCCTGGAGAAGTTGTTATATATGCTGAAGCACCAGCCGCAAAGTATGAAATTATCGGTATTGTAAATGCAAGCAGTGAATCAGGCTGGACCGATCAAAAAAAACTGGATTATGCAGTAGAAGAACTGAAAAATCAGGCTGCAAAGCTTGGTGCAAATGGTATAATTTTAGGTGACATAACAACTACAACTACCGGCGGTTATGTAGAGGACGGTTTTTATAGTACCGACACAGCAAAAAATGTTACGGGAAAAGCCATTTACATATTCAAAGAATAAAATCTGATTATAAGACAATCCTTACAATCTTTGCCATAAAAACCATGACTCAAATTCCTACTATACTACAGCAGTTGCAGGGTACTTCCGCATACAGCACGCTTGTGAACATTGAAAACGCCTACCGGAGAATCGGCGAGGAACAGAACATCTGGTACGAAAAAACGCATTTTTTGTGTCCGAATGGATGTGGAAGCTGCTGTATGGGATTTGAGCCTGATTTGTTTGAAGGCGAGGCAATGTATATGGCAGCCTGGCTTTTGGAAAACCGGTACGAAACAGCCGTCAAGATTACACACAGCGAGTTTCCGTTTAACAACGGCAAAAAAACATGTCCGCTTTTTGATGAGGATTCTGCCTTTCATTGCTCCGCATATCACGGCAGACCTTTTGTATGCAGACTATTCGGTGCTTCAAGCTTTAGAGGTAAAAACGGCGGAAAGTTATGGCGTCCCTGCAAGTTCTATCCCGAAGAAAAGCTTTCTGCTTACAAGCCGCCATTAGAAAAGCGCTCATATTCCGAAAGCGAAACCATAAACGCAATCGGCGCAATTCCACCTCTCATGTGTGATTTAACGGAGAATGCTTTTTCAGCTGATTCCACCGCACAAACCACCCTTTTGCGCCGCATTCTGCCCGACATGATAAACAAACTTTTGTGGCTTATCTCAATGAATGACAACGATACTCCGAACGGAACACCCTCATCACCAATAGCAGCGTAAAATCAGCTAATCACAGAACTCAATAAACTTTTCCCGCGCAATTCCGTATGCTCCTCGGTCAAAGAGAATCAGCACCGCGTCAATGTCTTCTCCATATCTGCGGATTGTTTCAATAGCTACGGACAGGGCTTCTTCCTTGGGATAACCGTAAACTCCTGCACTTATAAGCGGGAATGCCACAGAATGGCATTCGTTTTTGCGCGCGACTTCAAGCGAGTTTTTGTAGCAGTTTTGCAAAAGCACACGGTTTTCCTCAGGACTGTGTTCGTAGTAAACAGGTCCAACCGTGTGTATAACAAAGCGGGCTTTTAAGTTGTAGCCACCGGTTATTTTTGCTTCGCCAGTCCTACAGCCGCCCAATGTTGCACATTCCTTTAAAAGCCCGCTGCCTGCAGCCCTGTGAATTGCTCCGTCAACACCGCCGCCCCCCAAAAGGCTTTCATTAGCCGCGTTTACGATTGCATCGCCTGTAAACTGAGTTATATCGCCTGAAATGATTCGTATTTTGCCCATAAAACCAGTATATCACACAGACTAAAGATTGTTCCATAGATTTAATCCGCACTGCTAATCCTTTCATTGACTTTGAAATAATAACACCATATACTTTTTACATGATAATTCTAATCGGCGGCTCAAGCCATGTAGGAAAGACTTTGATTGCACAAAAACTAATGGAAAAAACCGGCTTTCCTTACTTATGTCTTGATCACCTGAAGATGGGATTTATTCGAACAGGTCGTACAGAATTGACAGTAGAAGATGACTACAAGATGCGATACTTTTTGTGGCCGTTTGCTGCGGAAATTATAAAAACAGCTGTAGAAAACAACCAGAATATGATTGTGGAAGGCTGCTACATTCCGGGAGAATGGAGAGAAAGCTTCACAGCGGAATATCGTTCAAAAATCTATTGTACGTTCATCACGATGAGCGAAGATTATCTGAGGCATAACTTTGAACTTGTAAAAGAAAAAGCAAGCGTGATAGAACACCGGATTAACGATGAAGTTAACCTTGAACGACTAATTATGTGCAGCAACGAATTTCGCGAAGACTGCCGCAAATATCACATATACAACCTCGATATCACCGCACAGACACCTTACAACGCAGACCTGTTTGCCGAACAAATCCTGCATGCGGCACAAATCACGCGGTAGTCAAATCTTTTATTACTTCCGATGCAATAATAAGCCCCGCAACCGACGGCACAAAAGCACAACTTGCCGGTGCAGGCGAACCACCTTTCATTTCCCGACAGGAAACATCACCTTTTGGAACAACAGGTTTTTCCTTTGAATATACAACCTTAACGTCTTTTATGCCGCGTTTTTTGCATTCCTGTCTCATAATACGGGCAAGCGGACAAACGCTTGTTTTCGAAATATCCACTACCTCAAACGACATCGGGTCAAGTTTGTTACCAGTCCCCATGCTGCAAATTATCGGAGTTCCAGCCTGTTTTGCCTGCAAAATCAACTGTATTTTAGCTGTAACGGTATCAACCGCGTCCACAACATAATCATACTGCAAAAAATCAAACATCCTGCTTGTTTCGGGAAGGTAAAAACACTTGAACGTACGCACATCCGCATCAGGATTTATATCCATAATACGATTCTTCATCACATCAACTTTCAGCATACCGAGCGTGGAATGAGTGGCGATAATCTGCCTGTTCAGGTTTGTAAGAGCAACTTCGTCATTATCAATCAAATCAAGGTGAAAAACACCGCTGCGCACAAGGGCTTCCGCAACATAACCGCCCACACCGCCAATGCCAAAAATAGCAACACGGACTGATTTCAGACGTTCCATAGCTGCCAAACCGAGAAGGTTTTCCGTTCGTGAAAACTGATTCTGATTAACCATATACAAGACTAATCTTCGGTTCTCTCCTGAATAAGGAGTTTACCGTCGGTTTCAACACTAATGTCATATATGTGAAGCTCTAGCGGAGGATTCTTCTCCCACGGGCGGCGGTATTCAAAGCGAAGCGTTGTATTACCGGGTTTTAAAGAGCGGATTGTGTAACAGAATCTCGAAGGTGCGCCTACTACGCCGTCAGCACCCAAATATTCGGAAGATTCCTCTTTATCTACGATTGAAGCATCTTCTATATACAAAATCCAACTAAAGCCGGTCGTTGGGTTACCCTTGAGATAAAGCTTGGTTTCGTCACTTTTAAAACCTTTTGTTGTTGTACAACCGGTAAAAATCATCAGCGCAAGTCCTGCAAACAATATATTCTTCATAACTTCTCCTTACAGCACAGATGCAAAACTAATCGCTTTCAATCATGGACTGGCAAACTCTGAACCCAAGATTGCTGCTCTTTCCGCCCGGAGCACTTCCACTGCGGTAAAAGACTGTACACTGCTGCGGATCATCCAACCAGCTGCCACCACGTTTAATGTGCATTGTACCAATCTGAGGCCCATGTGGATTTGTCTGAGGAACGACCGAAAGCGCATCCATAAAATCCCAACACCATTCGGCAACATTACCGCACATATCGTACAAACCTAAAGCATTCGGCTTTTTGCAACTGACATCGTGAGTACGAACTTCGCTGTTCTCGCCGTACCAGGCAACATTTTCTATATTATCGCTTCCAGCATACATCATAGGGTTGTTTTTTACACCGCCGCGCGCCGCATATTCCCATTCTGCTTCGGTAGGCAGACGAAACCCGTCAGCTTTGTAATTACAAACAACACGCTTCCAAACCGGACTTAAACTCTCAAATGTAGTAAGATCCTTTATATCGCCAATACTGTAGCAGGGGGTAAGACTGTGCATCATGCTGAGTCTGTTGCAGTAAATAATTGCTTCGCACCAATTAACGCATTCAACCGGACGGTTTTCGCCGACAAGTTTTGAAGGATTTTTTCCCATAACGTACTTGTATTGTTTTTGTGTTACCGGAGTTTCTGCCATAAAAAAAGGATCCAGTGTTACATTATGCACCACTTCTCCGGTTCCCATTATGAATACACCACCAGGAACAGAAATCATATTCGGAGAGTCATCATTGAAGACAACCATTTTTTCCTGCGAATCGGAATCAGTAGTTTTTGAGGCAGGTTCAACAGGATGTCCGCAGTGAGGGCAAAATTTAAAATCACCGGCGAGTTCTGCACCACAATTTGAGCATTTCATTTTATTCTCCATTATTTAATTGTAATGATTATAACACGCTTTTTCAAAGTTAAAAAGAAATAGATTGACTTTTTTTATGAATAGACCAAAAATATAAATAATAACGTATTACAAAACCGGAGATAAAATGACAATTAATGAGGCCCTTAACGGTATAACACTAGAACTGAATATTGAAGGACGGCTGGATACAACTACGGCTCCGCAACTTGAATCGAGGCTTAAAGAATGTCCGAATGAATGCAAATCACTCATACTTGACTTGAAAGATGTAAGTTACATTTCAAGCGCAGGATTACGCGTTGTTCTTCTCGCACACAAACTTATGACAGGAACAGGCGGCAAAATGTCTGTACGCAGTCCTTCCGAATTCTGCCGGCAGGTTTTTCAGGCAACAGGAATGGAAGGTGTTCTTTCAATTATCTGACATACGCTAAACAATCTTTTTTTGAATTGAAAGAGTATTCTTATTATTTACATATTCATATTTTACCGAATCCATAAACTGCTTGGTCAGAAAAATTCCAAGGCCACCTATATCGCGTTCATCAAGAGAAAGACTTGTATCGGGATCAGTACGCGCAAGCGGATTAAATTCTTTTCCTGAATCGCTGAAAACGACTGTCAGCGTGTCATTTTCAAATTTGCATTCAATTTCCGCGTTTCCTGTGTCAGGTGTATAGGCATAATGCGCTATGTTGATAAAAATTTCTTCAACGGCAAGGTCGATTTTGTTCAAAACTTCCACAGAACAATCTTGGGGAATCTGCGAATGAACAAAGTCAAAGACGGTCTGCATACTTTCATCCGTCGCCGGAAAAATCCTTGTGCTCATGCATGCCCCCTAATCTTTCAGTAAAAGTTCCAGCATTGTAATGTCATCAAACTGCGGAACTCCGTCAACGAATGCGTCTATATCGCCGCGAACCTCAGCGAGCAGCTTGTGTATATCAGCAGTTTCAATCTTGCGAAGAAATCTGATGAGGCGTTCTTCGCCGTACAGCTCCTCATGCGCGTTAGTTGCCTCGGTAACACCGTCTGTATAAACAAAAAGCCGGTCACCTTTTTCAAGCGTTACAGAATGTTCGTTGTAGCGCATTCCCTCCATTCCGGCGAGCATAAGATCAGGCTTTGATTTTAGGAACTCAACGGAGTTTGCATGGTGAAAGATTGGGAAGGTATGTCCTGCATTGACGAATTTCAGTTCACCTGTGCTTATTGTCAGTATTCCCATCCAACAGGTAACAAAAAGACCCGCGTCATTGCCTTCGCAAAGTTCGTTGTTCACGCGTTCAAAAACTTGCGCGGGCTGTAATCCCTGCAGAATACTGTTTTTAATGAGTGTCTTTGCAATAACCATGAACAGGGCTGCAGGAACTCCCTTGCCGCTTACATCGCCAACGGTAACCGCAAAATGGTCTCCGTCAACCATAAAAAAATCGTAAAAATCACCGCCAACTTCCTTAGCGGGTTCCATTGTTGCAAAGAGTTCCAGCTCAGGATGTTCCTTATAAGGCGGAAAAATACGCGGAAGCATATTTGCCTGAATCTGTGTAGCAACGTCAAGCTCAGCAGAAAGTCTTTCTTTTTCGGCGGTTGTGTGCGTGAGGTCTTCTATGTACTTGTTCATATCCACGCTCATCTTCTCGATTGACCGGGCAAGCACACCGAGTTCATCCTTTCCTCTTATTTTAAGCAATTTGTCGGAAATACGTCCTTTGTGTTCGGCGAAGTGAGAAGTTTCGTTCGTAATAAGCGCAACCGGTTTTACAAACTTTGCCATCAGCAGTCCTATGAAGAACGCAACAAACAGGAGCGTTATCAGCGCAGAAGATAGAGCAACAACAGTCCTGTAGCTTTTCTTAAAGTCCTGAACCTCGCTCATTGGCTTTACAACACTCATAATGGCAATGTTGCTGCCCGCACTGTCTTTAACTGGAATAGACGTGGTTACGTGCCCGCCGGTGGAATTATACACAAAGCGTATATAAGGCTCACCGTTCAGTATAACGTTCTTCAGATTCCGTATGTACTCTTCATCATACTTTTTAAGCGAAGCAACTTTTCCCAATTCTATTTTTTTACCATTCGTTACTTCGGGATGAACTGTGTCATAGATATAAACTCGGTTTTCAAATTCTTCGTCAGGAACTGTTACATAAATGTATGCAAGGCGGGTTGTACGGGTCAGCGTATCAAGCTTTGAATCGGCATCGTACCATTCATCGTCGGCAGGCGCACCAGCCGCATAATCCTTTATGCGTTCCACGTCAAGATACGAAAGTGCTGTTGCCGCAATCTGTTCGGTAATATCGCGGTACTGACGCTCAAAAAGCGACTTAAAAACCCTGTAACCAATAATTCCGTTTACGGCACTCAGGATAATGCAAAAAAGCGCAAGATAGAGCGGCAGTCTTACGGATAAACTTGCAAACGTAAATTTTTTTTGCTTCATAAAAACAGTATAAAACACTTTCCATGTAAAATCCATTTTTTTATGCTAGAATAGATTCTATGACAAAGATTCAAAAAATATCTCTGACTCTTAATCTGATGATTTTTATATCTGTTGTATTTGCAATAATCAGCATGCTTACAGGTTTCCATTTTATGACCGAACCAGGAAAACCCGCCGCTCTTTCGACAGCAAATGCGAGGGCATTCAAGTATTTTACCGTGGATTCAAACCTGCTTGCAGGGCTTGTTTCGCTTGCGGCGGCAATCTGCACGATTTTAAAAGCAACCGGCCGTATAAAAACCATTCCCGAGGTCCTGCCGCTTTTTAAGCTTGCCTCCACAACCGGTGTAACGCTTACAATGCTTATTACTGCATTATTCCTTGCGCCTTTTCAGTTTGGGTTTTTTGCGCTTTTTGTGGATTCAAACCTTTTTATGCACCTACTCATACCACTGCTTTGCATAATCGTTTTTGTGTTTTTTGAACCTGCACACATTTCCGCACGACAAACCTTTGCAGGTGTGGTACCGATGCTGATTTACGGGGTTTTCTACGGAACCAATATAATTCTTCACCTTGAAAACGGACAGACTTCACAAATTTATGACTGGTACGGGTTTTTAGGCAATGGAGTTAATACTATCGGAATTGTTGCACTTACAATGTTCAGCTTTACCCTGCTTATAGCCTGGTCACTCCGAATTGCAAACGAAAAATTCGCAAATCATCGGTAAACCGGTTATTTGCTTTCCTCGTGGTATTCTTTTTCAGTGTTCACATTCCATACGTTTGATTTGTCGGTAGTTCCGCTTACAATATTCTTAACCGCTTCAAACGAAGTCATCATTGAATGGTCAATATTGTTATAGCGGTGCTGACCGTTGCGCCCCACGCAGTATAGGTTCGGAATTGTGTTAAGCCATGCGGTAAGGGTATCAATTTCAGAGTAAGTATCAAAATAAGCGGGATATGCTTTTTTAACTTTCTCCCTGTGAGTATCTATGACCTGGTCTGCGCTGTCGATTAATTTAAGTTTGACCATCTCATCCACTGCAAATTTGGAGAATTCCTCATCGGACATATTCCAGTATTCGTCGCCCTCGCTCACAAAATATTCAAGCCCGATCCAAATGGTGTTCTTAAGATCTTTTATCATATAAGGAGACCAGTTGTTGTATATCTGGAAGCGCCCCATCTTAACGCGCCTGTCCTGAACGTATACCCAGCAGTCGGGCACAATATTGGAAACTGTCTTGAGGCTTGTTTTGTTTACAAGGTTAAGCCTGGGCACAAGAACACCGAGCGTCATATAATCCCTGTAAGGAAGTCCCTTCGCTATGCGTGCAGGCTCATCAGGTACATCATTCATGCCGCCTACAAGGTCTTTTATAGGCATGGAAGAAATGAATACATCACCTTTTACTTCCACATTCTTACCGTCTTTTTCGTAAACAAGAGAATCCAGTACACCGTCTTTGTTCTTGTGAAGCTTTACAACCCTTGCGTTTTTGATTATTGTACCTCCAAGCCTTTCAACTTCGGAGGCAGTTACGTCCCAAAGCTGTCCGGGGCCTAGCTTTGGATATTTAAATTCTTCAATGAGCGAAGTGTTGACTTTGCGGTTCTTTACCTTGAAAAGCTTTCCAAAATAATCTTTGATAATACCGAATATCGAAAGCCCTTTTGTGCGCTGTTTTCCCCAGGAAGCATCTATCTCAGAAGGGTGACGCCCCCAAAGGTTTTCCGTATAATATTCAAAGAACATACTGTAAAGCTTACGGCCAAAAGAATTTACATAAAGGTTTTCAAGATTATCCTCTGGCAGCTTGTGAAATATTGATTTTAGATACGAAAAACCAACCTTAATCGTTGTTATAAAGCCGAAGTTTTTGAAAGTTTCAGGCTTTAACGAAATAGGATAATCGTAGAATTTGTCGTCAAACAGGATTCGCGAAACACGGTGTCTTGTGAGCATGACACGGTCTACCTTTTCGGGATCAGGGCCTCCTTCTTTTATATACGAATCTCTGTTAAGAAGTATGTCATCAAAAGATTTAGACCCCTGCATAGGAAGCATGTGATCCCACCATTCGTTTACTTCGGGAACTTTTGAAAAAAAACGGTGACCACCCATGTCCATGCGGTTTCCTTTGTAGTTTACGGTTCTTGAAATTCCCCCGAAAACGGAAGTTTCTTCAAAAATAGTCACTTCATATTCTTTGGGGAATTTAAGCAGTTCGTATGCAGCGGTAAGCCCAGCAGGACCCGCACCAATAATCAGAATCTTTTTCATTTACACTCACAAAATCTGCACAATTATCTAATTTTCAATAAGTATACTGCTAAAAATTGATTTTTTCCAGTATCTGTTATTTACCACTAAAATGCCTTACATCAGTAGTTACAGGCAGTATCAATACAAAGCAGCCTTCCATAACACTAATCTTTACGTTTTTTCCGGCGGCAAAATAAGCGGAACTGATGCGGTTACTAAGGCTGGGTATTCCTTTTTTGCGGAAAAGCCCGTATTCCCATTCAAGACCTTCGGAAGTAATGGAACCGCCGGTTCTTGACTGCGTTGTCCGCGCGACTGAAAT
>DBWK01000063.1:0-16775 GCA_002308875.1 Treponema sp. UBA1240 | reverse complement strand
CCAAAACGCCTGTTTGCCGCATATCCACACATCGGGGTGCAAATCAGTTGCAAACAGGTCAAACACGGCAATAAAGTGATCTGCGCGCTCACCGCCGCCTGCACCGACAAGCGTAATCCAGTCATCTTTGCCATCGGATTTGGCAAGTTCCTTGTACGCCAGTTCAAGCGCAAGCTCCGTATCCGAAAAATCTTTGTATGCGCTGCAAGGATGAATGCGGTCTTTCGGGTATTTGGACAAAAGCGTTTTATCTGTAAGGCTGTCCATGTCGCCGATAATGGCGGAAGGCTCAAATATTCCACCGTAGAACTTGTTGTACAGTTCAAGAGTCTGCAGCCCTGAATCGGCGGCTATAACATAATCCGCCTTATGCTGCGAAAAATATGTTTTTGTTAGTTCGGGCGCGGGATAATCCCCGCCGGTAAAAATGACTGAATGCATTCTGTATTTATTTACTGAGCCGAATACTGTTTTCGTTCCTTAACTTTACCGTTTTCCCAGTATGTGTATGAATACCAGACATCACTGTCATAATTTGAGTGCTCGTGGAACAATTTTCCATCCTTATCATACTCATAATAAGTAATATACGTGTTATTGTCCTCGGATTTTTTTACAAGCCGGTTTTGTGAATCATATTCGTATACGATTTTAAAACCGTCCATAGTCCGGTAAAGTGTCTGATTGCCGTTGGAATCGTATTCGGCCCAATAAGAGATAGTTCCGTTGGTACCGTGGAGCTTGTTCCAGTTTGAATCGCAGTCATACTTCCAGCTGCTGTCCGTACTGCTGTATTCGGTAATGGTATGTGCTTTCAGATCGTATTCGTAGCGGGATTCGCCGCCGGTATACTTTTGATAAACTAATCTGCCTTGTGAATCATATTCGTTCCATATTTCGCGTTCTTCCCACTCATCCTGTATCCGCGAATGGATAACTTTGCCGTTGGAATTGTATTCGAACCAGTATTCGCCTTCCTGAGTTTTTTCGTGTATCAGGTTTCCGTTTGAATCATATTCGCAAGTACCGATTAGAATCAGATTATCAGGTACTTCCTGCGCCGTAAGAGATGACAGCATGGTAATTGAAAAAACAGCTGCCAATATGAGTGATAAATTTGTTTTAAAGTTCATACAGCGATTTTAAGAGCGGTAACCTAATTGTGTCAAGAAGCCGTTTACACGAGCACAAGCCCGTCTTTCTGCTGCTGTTCAATTCGCTTAAGCCGCTTGTCGTCAAGCGTAACAAACAGGTTCTTTTCGTTAGACGGCAGAACCGTTCCCTTCGGCGCGTTTTTGGCACGGCGCAGGTACTTTGCCTGTGTATAATACAGGTCGCCCTTTCCTGCTTTGCGACCTTTTGAATAAAACAGTGCAAGGTTTCCGGCATCAAGGAGTATTTCGAGAGGCACGGACTTTCCGTTCTGATTTTTTATAAACACATAGCCGCCCGGCCAGTCGCGCGTGTGCAGCCACCAGTCGGAACCTTTTACATAATGCCGCAACAACTCGTCGTTTTCCGCCGCACTGCGTCCGACAATAATCTTCCAGCCGTCTATAAAAAAATCCAGACCGGGATGTTCTTTTTTTATCTGCTGGCGTGGTCTGTTCTGTTTGCGGAGCTTTTGCTGTATGGCGATGGGGTTCGTTTCTTTCAGAAGTGATTCATAATCGGCTGTAAGCTTTGCGAGCTCGCTTTTGGAACTCTTGATGTCGTATTCCAAATCTTCTATGCCCGAAACAGCCTTTTTGTACCTGTCGTAATAATCAGCGGCGTTTTCCTGTACGTTCTTTTTGGGATCAATTTCTATGCAGATTTTTGAGCCGGTTTCGTAGTCATCGCACTCCACATTCCGCTGGTTTTTGGCTATTGCTTCGCCAACTGCCTGTCCCCATGTCAAAATCAAGTCACCGAAATGCTTCCAGCGTTCAGCGTGTAAAAAGGTCATGCGCTTTGCTTCCAGCCGTTCAATAGCGGCTTCAAGCCTGGACTTGCGCGACTGGTACTGCTTTTCGGCCTGTTCAAGCAAAGCAGTACGAGAGAGAGCGGCGGCGTTTTCCGAATACCATTTTTCAACCTTTTCGTTAAACGAAAGATTTGCTGAATCGGGCAGTTCGTCAAAAGTTCTGACCGTCCACTGTTTTGCAGGCACAGCTTCCGTTCTTATCTGCGGTTTGTAATACCCGCCCGAAACTTCGCTTTTGTTGGGTCTGCGGTAAAAAACATCCAGAATAAGTTCTTCACCGACATCATTACGAACACCGGGATCCGTTACTATTATGTTTGCGGCATTGCTCCACAAACGGATATACATATTAAACTGTTTTTCGCCGTGATTAAGTTCCGCCTTTATAATGCGTTCCTGCGCAATCTGCGCGAATGAGTCAATCCTGCAACCCTTTATTCTTGAACGCAGAAATTCCATAAAGCGGAGAGGTTTGTCGTTCTTGGGGACAGCCTTGTATGTTTCATGAATACGGCATGCTCCGGCGGCAAGACAAACAAGAACCGTTTTGGCACCGCCTGTTTTATACAAATGAAAAGCAATGCTGTCAAAAGTGGGCTGAACAATCTGCTGTATAAAGGAGCCCGCAGGAGAAAGTTCATCTATAATAACATCAATTTCTTTGCAATTGAGCGACATAATCAGAGAGTACACTATTTTTCGATTTTTGCATATTGAAGAGTTAAAAAAACTGTAGTAATATACAGGCTATGAAAAGAATTAACAAACGATTTATCGCATTTTTCTGCTTTTTTTGTTTTGCACTATGCTGCACATTCTCTTTCGGCTTGAAAGAAGTCATCCAGAACAGAGGAGGCAATGTTCCTTCTACTCCTACCGACTCACAGAATAAGGTAATAATCATAGAAGAATCACCGGCAGAATCCGGTCAAAATACATCAGCGTCATCAACAACGACATCCTCTACCTCTGCAAGTTCTTACTATTCAACAAATTATACAAACGATGATGCAATTCTGGCAATAAAAGATATTCTTCTTGAATGCGCAATTACCGCAACCGAAACTCTTGCAAAGCAGGATGCGTATTATAAAAACCCCTTGTATTTTATTGATCTGCCGGCTGATGCGGCAGAAGTTACTGAAACAGTCCGCAAGGCTCCGGGTGGAAAATCACTGCTGAATGATGTTGTTCTCCGCATTAACAGAGCTGCAGAAACAACAGCACAGGATGTTCTGCCAATGCTTAAATTTGCAATCAGCGATTTGAATATTCGTGACGGAGTTGCAATCGTTACCGGCGGAAAAGATGCGGCAACAAAGTACCTTAAGGAAAAAGCGCATGAACAGATTATGGAACTTTATTCACCTAAAATTTCAAAAGCTCTTTCAGAGCCGCTTGTAGGCAAAATGTCCGCTGACGAAGCTTGGAAAAAAGTTATAAACACTTATAACAAAACTGGCTCTTTCTTTAACAAAATAGGCAACATTTTCGGCAAAGACGACGAAATGCAAGACGAAGCCACTTCGGATCTTTCACAATACACAACAGAAAAAGCCCTTGAAGCCATATTCCTCAAAATGGCGGAAGAAGAAGGCAAAATCAGATCTAATCCACGCGGATATGCTTCCGAAAACATCAAAAAAGTTTTCAGCTCAAGATAAACAAAGAGCAGCCTGAGGGCTGCTTTTTTGTTATTTTTTTATTACAACTAAATGCCTTTCGTGTTCTTCCGAGTCGTCCAAAAAGTCAGACCGTAGTTTTTCACATTCCCAACTACTGATACTTTGTTCAATACCTTTCATTTCAGCTTCAATCTTTGATTTTTTTGCTTTGTACGCCGCAAGAAAACCTTCCGGTTTTATCAGGCGTAAAAGGGTTTGCACCATCGGTTTATCCAGCGGACGAAAAGCACGGAACACCGCCGCATCAAAAGCTTCCTGCGGTGCTTTTTCAGCCTCGCAATTAAGAACCGTAGCATTCTTTAAACCAAGCACAAGAATACAGTTTTCGAGAAATGCGCAACGTTTGCTCATGCGTTCTATGAGCGTAAAACTTATATCGGGAAAAGCGACAGCAAGCGGAATTCCAGGAAGCCCGCCGCCGGAGCCTACGTCCGCAACCTTTGTAACGGACGCGGACAGGAACAGCCGCTGCAAAACCGGCACGGCTGAAAGGCTGTCAAAAACGTGTTTCAGCATAATTTCCTGTTCGCTTTCAGCGTTTACCATATTATAGGCGCTGTTAAACAGGAACAGTTCCTTTGTGTATCGTTGCAAAAGCGGGAGACAGCCTTCGTCAACACCAAGCTCACACAGGAGCCTGGCACAATCAAAATCAGAACCGTTATTCATTTACCAAATCTACAATCGAATCAAACTTGAGCGAACTTCCGGTAAGTGCGCTTTTGGAACCAAAAACTGTATACTGGTCATCACATTTTATCCGGCTGATTATATCGCTTACATCAGCGGTGGTAATCGACTTGAGCTTTTCAATATCGTCATAACGCATGGCTTTGGTGATTCCGTGCAAATATTCCACAGCATCCGAATACGCTTTTGAATACACACCGCGCGGCGCGGTAAGGATTCCGTAGCGTGAAATTATATACGGGTTTATTTTTTCCTGCGTAAGTGCGAGAGATGGCAAAGCATTTGAAACAGTTCTGAATGTGCGGATTGTCTTATCAAGCGAAGGATCCCTGAAGCTGTATGCACAAAAAGTGTTTCCCGTAATTGCGGAATAACCGCCGTACGCTCCGCCCTCCAAACGGATTTTGGGCGTATAGTATTCGTTTGAAAGTATATCGGAAGTGATTGAAAAGGCTATTCTGTCACTTTTGTCAAATTCCTGTACGGCAACGGTATAATTTACCGAATCATTGATTATAAAAGCTTCTTTTGCTGCAGGTTGTTTTATCTGTGTGTATGTTTTCTGCACAGGCTCAGTGAAAGCCGCCAGCTTGTTTATTATGAACTGTCCCGACTCACCGGCAATTTTACGGTTGCCTGTCGTTATAACCACAGGATCAGAAGCAACAAGCATCCGGTCTCTTGCATCAATGAGCTTTTCAATTACAGCGGCAGCGTTCTCATTAACATCCTTGTAAACCTGCTGAATAAATCTGTAACTTGGAACACCCGAAAGCCAGTCAGAAAGCGAATGTGCCGGATTTGACGCGGCAAGAGCCCGTCTGAGCGCATACACAACTGCATTACTTTGAATCTGATAATCCGCATTGCCTTTTTCCATAGCAATAAGAACCTTCAGTTTGTTCGGTTCAAGAATTGAACTGAAAAGAATTGTTCTCATAAGCTTTTCAGCTTCTTCGGCAAGAGCGGGCTCCGCATACCAGCGCAATCCCATTACAGGATAAGAATTTGTATATGTGTCGTCAGTATAAAAAGGCTCTACTGCAGAATCTACCTTCAAAACCAGTTTGCTCAGCTTGTAGTCAACTTCTTCCTCGCTCATTGAACCAGCAGGCAGTTTTCCTAAAAGCGAAAGGTACAAATCCGCATACTGCAGTTCCTCAGGCGAAAGGTGCGACAAATTCAGTATTATTCCGGTCTGAACAGCTGAACCCGTAACATTCACATGCAGGCTTCTGAATCCGTTCTTTTTGGAATCATAAACGTTCACTTTGTCCAAAGTATTCGTAAGATTATCGGGTTCAAGAACATGCATTTTGCTTACACTTTCATCACCGATTTCGTCCGGATCAGAAAGCCACCTTTTAAAAGCGGCAGTTTCTGAAACAAGTTTTTGGATTCCCTGCTTTGAAAGAGATTTTTTGTAATTTTCAAGTCGTTTCAGTTCAGCCTGTTCCTGTTCTTCCGCAAGACCTGCTTTTGGTTCCATGATTGCAAGCACGGAGTGGTTGTTTTTTACAAGATATTTGTCAACAACCCTTCTTACATCCTGCTCAGTCACATTCTGAACATCATAGCTTGCGGTAGCAAAAGCGTACGGCGATTGTATTGCAAGTTCACCTTCCGCCATACTTCTCAAAAGCTCAAGACCTATTGAAGTATTTTCTCTGGCGAGCAAAGCATTTGCATAATAATTGGATTTGATGGATTCAAACAACATCTGCTCAATGCCTGAATTAGCAACGGACTTAAACGAATCCGTAACATATTTTTCAAAAGTACCTGCCCTTGCGGGATCAACGTTCTGAGCTATAACTTCAAACTGAGGCTGACGCGTTGATATATTAAGATTGATAAAATAAGAATCGGCAATGCCACTTGCTTTAAGCCGCTGCATCAGACTGGAATTAGTATTATTAAGTATGTTGATGGCGAGAAGCAGTGCGGGAATATCCTTTTCTTCTATGCCGCTTATTGCATAACCTTTGGAAATTACCGCCGCTTTTGTGGTTTTTGTTCCTGCCGTAACAGGAAAATAGCGGTAAACGGACTTTGCTTTTTCAAAAGGCTTTTGTGCTTCAATCGCTACAAGAGGAATTGTTTTTTCGTATTTTGAAAGCCATTCAGAATCCAAAAGACGCAGGAAAGGCTTTATATCAAGGTCGCCGTACACACTTATAATCGAATTTGAAGGAACAAAATACTTGTCGTGGTAAACCTGAAGCTGTTCAAGCGACAAGCTCGGAATCGTTTCCGTCTTTCCGCCCGAATCATTTTTTATAACCGTATCAGGAAAAAGAGTTTCGCGGACTGCTGTTGAAAGCGCGCGTAAAATGTTGGAATTGGCACCCTTCATTTCATTGTACACAATTCCGTTTATTGTAAGAGGAGAAGATTCATTTTCAAGTTCATACCGCCAACCTTCACGCTTAAAAACCATATTGTTCAAATCAGGTTCATAAACGGCGGAAAGATAATAATCAGCAAGTTTTGTAAACTGCCGTTCATCAGTTGATGAAAAAGGAAACTGAATGTAACTGGAATAAGTTGACGCATTCATATAGGTATTCAGCGTTGTGTTGGAAATTCCTTCAAACACTTCTTTGCCCGGATATTTTTTGGTGGCAGCCAGCGTCATGTGTTCAAGAATATGGTTTGCGCCGTTGTTCTGTTCTGGTGGAGTACTGACTGTTACACAGAATGAGAGATTTTTGTCATCGTTTGCCACATACTGGATTAGCGCACCGCTTTTGATGTGTTCCAGAATGAATGCAGTACCCTGAACCATTTCCAATCTTTTTGTTTCAATGAGCCTGTAACCAAGCGCGGAAAAATCTGTATCCGTTACTTTTACGACAGGAGCTGTCTGTGCACTGCCCGAAGTCTGACATGAAAAAAAACAGAAAGAAAGCGTTAAAAACAATAAACTGATAATAATAAATTTTAAGAAATGGTTTTTCATTTTGTTTTCCTTTTGTGTTTCGATTTTTGTATACATTATAAGTATACACATTTTTGAGCTTAATGTCATTGACCAATTGGCAAATAGATGTATATTTATACTAGCGGTTTAACAGTATATTTATACCAGTAATTAAAAGGAGATATATATGACTTTAGAAGAGAAAGTAAAACAGGCACTGGACACAATGCGCCCGCAACTTCAGGCGGACGGCGGCGATTTGGAATTTGTCTCTCTTGACCAGGACGGAAAAGTATTTGTAAAGCTCACAGGAGCATGCGGCGGCTGTCCTATGGCAACAATGACTCTTAAACAGGGTGTTGAACGCTATCTTAAAGACACTATTCCCGAAGTAACGGAAGTTGTTCAGGCATTTTAACGGAGCAACTGATGAAGATTGAAAACAATACGGTTGTTTACATTGACTACACATTAAAGAATAAAGATGGAGAACTGATTGATTCCTCAAACGGGCAGTCTCCGTTAAAATTCATATTCGGTACAAACTCAATTATCCCGGGTCTTGAAAAAGAACTTGCAGGCAAGCAGAAAGGCGATACTTTTTCCGTAATGGTACCAGCTGCCGAGGGCTACGGCGAATATTCGGAAGCAATGCTGCTCTCAGTTCCACGTACACAGTTCGATACTGACGTACAGATTGAACCCGGAATGCAGTTTCAGGCGGGAGCCGGACAAATTGTAACGGTTAAATCCGTTACGGATGACACTATTGTTGTTGACGCAAATCACCCGCTTGCAGGCGTTGATTTGTTTTTTGACGTAACCGTGGTGGATGTGGCGGAAGTTACCCCCGAAGACCTTCAAACCGGATGCGGCGGCTGCGGAGGCAGTTGTGGTAGTTGCGGCGGATGTGGAGGCGACTCTGCGGGTGGATGCGGCGGCTGCGGAGCATAACCGCGCAATGCCGGCATTTGTTCATGGATTTATCTGTTTTATACCGCTGATTATCTCAGTCGGCATTGTTCTTTTTGCTGACAGGCAAATCCGTTTTACACAAATTGTAACAGCAGTTGTAACAGGGTTTGGAGTTTTTTTACCAATAACGGTTTTTCAAACCCTGTTCACCAGTTTTCCTTTTTTTGCCAAAAACCCTGAAAACATATATTCGCTTTTCTTTTTGAGTCTTTTTATAAACGGACTGCTTGAAGAAGGAATAAAAGCCGTTTTTCTTTTTTTTCTCAAACCGGCAAAACTCTCTCAAAAAACGTTTTTTTTACTTTCGGTAGTCTGCGGAATTACGGCAGGCTGTGCGGAAGCACTCATATACCTAAAATATGGACTTTTGCAGATTCCAGTACGTTTTATGGCAATAGTCCTGCACGGATTTTGCGCAGGTCTTTCATCATTCGCATTTAAAACCGCAGACAGCGGCAAAAAAACTCTGCTTCCGCTGTTTTTATCAGTGCTTGTTCACGGACTGTACGACTTTTTTTGCAGTCTCGGCGGATACTATATGATTTTTGCAGTTGTATGCGTAGTATTTCTTTGCTTTCAATGCGCCTCATATTCAGCAAAGTATTTTGACAAACCACAGTCTTTTGATGTAGGGTAATTCCATGAAATTTGACATTAAAAAGCTTACTTTGTACAAAAATCTCCGCTATTCACTTACCGCGAAAAACTCCGACAAAAACGAATCACTTAAAATATATACAAACGCTGTAATGAAAAACAACATGGACCCGAACAAAAACGACTACCTCAAAGAACCACGAGACTGCGGTTTTGCAGTTCCTCTTGAAAGCGGAGGACAACCGGATGAAACAGTTCTGCCTGCGGGTCAGTATCTTTTTGTACAGGGAAACGCCGCAACGGATGACATTAAAACAGCCGCCGAAGAATTGTGGCTGGAATCTTTATGGCTGGAAACAGAGCTTGAGCCCAAGGAAGTTTTTGTGCGGAACGTTACGGAAGATGGAAGAACAGTTTTTCAGATTTTCAGACGAATATTATAGTTTTACGGTTTCAACCATATACTGAACAGAATCGCCGTTTTCTCCGGCAATCTTCTTTTCAATTACAAAAACAAGACTTGTTCCTTCTGAATCAGACAGAATACTGTTCAGCGCATAACCTTTTACACCTACCCGCTTTGTTTTGGGGTTACCTACAACAAGTCTTCTTGTAACTTCGTTTTTTTCGTTTTTTAACTCAACCAGCAGATAAAAGCAGGTTGCAATACCTGTTCCACTGCCTTCCGAGTATTCAACAAGCTTAACATTGTATTGAATTGTATTTTCTTCGGTAGAATGTTCAAAGTCACGGAATTCTATTTGTTTTTTTTCTTCGTCTTTTCCGCTCTGATACAATAAAACGGAATTGGTTTTTGGAGGAAAATTTTTTGATGAAAAGAAATCTGGATTTTCATTGCGCAGTGTTTTAAAAACTTCCCAACCGCTTTTGTTTTCTGTTTTAAAACTTGCCGCGGTTTTTATCCTGCCGCCGTTTATAAACTCATTTTTTGCAACATCAACAGCATAAACTTCCGCATAACCTCTAAGACCGGAATTTTTTTCAGCTTTTCGGCCGTATTCGGCAAAACAATAAAATGCACCGTCGGGAGAAAACCCAATGTCTATAAAAGCAGGATTAGTTTGAGCATAAAGAAGTGTCAGAAAGAGCATTACCGCAAAAATACTGATTCTTTTCATAATTTGATTTTCGGAATATATAATATTCTCCTTTACAGAAATTTCAGTTGAGGGTATTCTATCACTATATGACTCTTTCAAACCGCAACAGGCTTTTTGTATTCCTTACAGTTTTTTCTCTGCTTCTTATTGCAGGACTCGCAGCATATTATGCGTTTTCCTTTTATCACGGAATGCAGGAAACTTTCCCTGAAGGCAAAAGCACAACTCCGTTTTACAGCAAGTCTTTTTTACTGCGCTATTCTCCTGAGTCAGTTCTGCTTGCGTGTCTGCTTATTCTTTTTTACGTTCCGTCTGTCAGTATAATCATTCTGATTTACTTTGAAAAAACAAACCTTCAGGAAATTTCTTATCTTGGAATTTTTCTTTTGTCATGCCTTGCGGAAGGTTTACGCATAACCGTGCCTGTATTTTCTTTGTGGAAAAACAACACGCTGCTTATGATGGGTCTCACACGACTTGTTTTTTTCGGCAGACTTACGGCATCAATCATGATGCTTTCAATCGCACTTTATTATCAGAATACAAAAGATCATCAGACTGTACGGAGTTATGTTTTTATTCTTGTTTTTGTAACGATTCTGTCGTGCGTAATTCCAATCAACTCAATGCAGATTCTTTCAACCTGTTTTTATCCGTACGCATATTACAATTCATTTGTTTTTCTGCGTCTGTTGTTTATCTTTCTTACGTTTATTACGTATTACATAACAGGAATGAAATACGCCGTACCGGAATATAAAAAATGCGCATTATACACGCTGATAATTATGATAGGACACTTTTTTCTGCAGGAAGGAGATTCCGTTCTTTATGTTATAACAGGCGGTTATTTTTTTTACTTCGGCACATACCTGTACCTAAAAAACATTCATCACTATTATCTTTGGAAATGACCGGACTACAGGTTAAAAACAAAGCGGCATAATACGGCAAGAAAGACCGGAATAAGAATATTGTCAAAATCCTTGAGCGGCAAAAGTTCAATACTCATACCTGCAAACGCAAGAACAAGAGCTGTTGTTACACTTGAACTGCAAAACCATGCAGACACAAAAACTGCGGCAAAACAGGCTAAACTACCGGCATAAGACTTGCCACCTGTAAACGGGATTTTCTTTTTTCCCCAGATTTTTCCGACAAGACTAGCAAGACCGTCGCCGAGCGCAAGCGCATAAATTCCGATTTTTGCGGGAACAGGCGGAAAAAGCAGCGCCGTCAGCAGAACACCGCCGCACAAAGTTACAGGTCCTAGTACAAACCGGTTTTCATCGCGTTTTCGTGCAGCCGCCATTGTTATTGATGAAAGCAGCGGAATTTGTTTACCACTCATTCTCAAAAATTCAGAAATTATGTAGACAATCAGAACAAAAGAAAGAAGTATAAGCGTGAGATAATAAAACTTGTCCAGAAAGAATGGAACAAACACCGTGCAAAGATGTATCGACTTGCGGAACAATTCTTTCCGCAAGTCATACGCATACTGCATGTATAAAATGCCGGCTTTTGTTTTACCGTTGTGCAGCCTGTTTAAGAATTTCTTCATCTTGTAATGTTCTTGGAATATCGCAATACATTGCAGGCTCAAAAATACTCTGAGGATAGCTCATGTACTTGATGTTCTGAGCAGCAAGGTTACTGCCCTCATTGCGTACAAGCGTCGTCTGGTTTCTTGTAAGCGCATCCCAGGCACGCGATGATTCTGAGAAATAAACCATAGCCTTAGCATTCTGCGCGCTGTTTCCGGTACGCAGTGCAAGCTTACTGAGCGCAACACCGTAATTATTGGCAGCATGCATATAGTTTTCAACCAAATCATTGTGGTCAGGATCTACCTGCGGCAGTATAACCTTTTCACGAATTCGTATTCTGTCAAATTCGTCCATAAATCGTTCAAAATAACCTTCCGCAGCAAAATTATCGTCACGCAAAGAAAGAACGTTTCCAAGGGCAAGGAGCAAATGCAAATCGTTTCCGTTTTCTTCAGCTGCAGTAAGCATAGAGCCCAATGATTCCACATAACGCTTTGCAGCATAATGAATATAGCCAATTCTGTAACGGATGGACGGTGTATCGTTCTCATACTGAATGGAGCTTTGATAATTTCTCAGCGCCGCATCATTGTCGCCGGAAATAAAGTATTCGATGTCACCCATGTCGCTGTAAAGCAATCCTACTTCCTGACCTGCTTTTAATGTACTTATATCCTTTTCCTTTTCAAACAGCATAATGCCTTGAGAATACTGTTCTTCAGCCTTTATAAAATCACTCTGATTCTTGTAAAGCTCACCCAAAAGCCTGTAGGCATCTATGTTTTTAAGAATCCGTTTTCTTGTTTTTTTAGTCACAGTCTTAAAAAGCTGCAGCGCGTTTAAAAGCTCCGTGCGTGCGGTTTCCGTATTACCGGTATGAATGTAATAGCGAGCACAGTTGTAATAAGCTTCCGGCATTGCGGGATCTGCTTCTTTAGTACAACGCAGCAGCGGCAGAACGTCTTCAACGTAGGTACGCAGATATTCTTCCGCAGGAGAAAGAACACCGTAAAGTTTGCCCAACAGATAATCGCTGAGTTCATATATATCGTTAGGAGAAAGATACTTGCGGATTCTCTTGTTGCCTGTCTTTTTGTCCGGATAGAAGTAGGCTTTGAGAGGAAGAACTTTCTGCAAGTTGTCCGTTCTTATGTAATAGCGCAGCATACGCGCAAGATATGTATTGTCCTGCTCATGAACCTCCTTAAGGTTTTCGTAGGCTTCCAAAGCCAGCGGAAATTTGGAAGGATCAGTGTCAGAGCCCCATTCAAGATAAACATCGCCCAAAAGCAGCATTCCGTCGTAATCATTTATAAACCGATCCAGAACATAACGCCGGACAACACGCTCGGCTTCTTCATAGTTGTTTAAATCATAAAGCTCCATTTCCGCATACTGCAATCCCGCATTCTTGTCTTTTGGGAACACATTCAAAAGCCAGGTATACATTCTCCGGGCATGGATAAACTGCTTCTTTTCCCTGTAGCCGTTTGCATACTTAAATGCCCATTTTTTGTTCTTTTTGAAAACAATAGCCTTGTTAAACGTTTCTTCCGACTGCGGGAAAAGGTTGTTTTCCAGCTGGGTATAACCTTCCTTATAGAGCATTTCCGCACGAATCGGCTTTATGATAAAGAGATTAGTCAAATAGCACAGTGAGAACAGCAGAGAACCTATAACAAGAATCGCAAAAGCAGCAGGCAGAATACGGTTTTTAATCTGATATTCTGCGGTAGCCTTGTATGCCTCGTACTGGGCGGCTGTTCGCTTTTCGTAATTGCGCGGAACTTCAATGTGCTTATCAAGCATCTTACCAACATGAGAAGCCAGCTGTCTTACAGGCGGCTTTTTAATAATCATCCTGATAAGATTTATGTTTTCTTCTTCCTTGAATTGGTTTTCAACAAGAAGATTTTCAATTTCCATCCGCAGGTTCAGCGGATAGTAATACAAATTTTCAAGGAATTTTTTATGCTCGGCATCAGTAAACTGATTTGCCTCAAGAACTTTTTCCTCTTCTTCTTCCTGCTTGGGAACGGGCTTTTTGGGCAAAGTTGCTTCCGTTACATCCGAAAAGCCCGGTATGCTAAAGTCAAGGTCGGAGCCTGCGGGAGCTTCTTCTTCTATGGCAGGGTTGTCTGCATCGTCAAGATTAAAGTCAGGAATAAGTGATGACTGGTCTTCCAGCGGAGCTTCCGCCGCTGTATCGCCCGAAGCTTTTGTTTCAGATTCGGAAAAATCAAAGCCCGATAAATCTACGCCGTCGCCGGTACCGGAAGCGGCTGTGTCGGAGCTCTCACCAAAATCAAAATCGGGCATCGGCAGGTCTTCGTCCACAGATGCGGAGACTTCCGGTGCAGGAGGAGCTGCAGGTTCTTCACCGGCGGGAGCCCCTGTTGTGTCAGGTACATCAAAGTTATCCGTATCCGAAAAATCCGGCAGCGGGATGTCGTCATCCGAAATTGAACCAGAAGTATCGTCAGAATTTGCAGTATTGCCCGTGTCCGAAAAACTGCCAAAGTCAGGCATTTCAAAGTCTTCTGTGCCAGAACCTGCCGGTTCTGCGGAAGATGCAGGTTCAGTAAAATCGGCTGAAAAGTCGCCGGTGTCAGAAGTGCCGCCAAAATCAAAATCGGGCATCGGCAGATCATCGGCGGATGCTTCCGGTGCGGGAGGCGGAGACGGGATTTCGGGCTCGGCGGAAGTTTCCGGTACAGGAGATTCCTGAGCTGCAGGTGCATCAGAACCAAGGTTTTCTTTAAGAAAAGCGTCAACGTCAAAATCAGGTTCTGCAGCGGGCTTTTCAGCCGCAGGAGGCGGTTCCTGTGCTGCTGCTTCGCCGGATATGTCCTCATTCAAGAGTGCGTTTATGTCAATGTTTTTGGATTCTTCGCTTTCAGCGGCTTTTGCTTCTTCAGCCGCTTTTTCTTCGGCCGATTGTTCTACCGGAAGTCCGTAAAGAAAATCCTCCGAATCATCGGCTTCTGAAATTCCTTCCGGTAGTGCCGGCTGATCAATAACATCACCGCGAGAACGGCGAACTGTTAATTCATCTCCGAGAGAATATATATTTTCGTAAAACTGCTTGATTTGATTTAATCCGGGCATAACTTATCCAATTTTACTCCGAAAAGGAGTTAATAACAAGACTTCTTTTTATACATCGGATAAAAAAATGAACACTTGAGCTTATGAAACAGAGAATATTAGTCGGGCAGGCGGGATTTGAACCCGCGGCCTCTTGGTCCCGAACCAAGCGCGCTCCCCCTGCGCTACTACCCGTAGACGGATTCTGCCGGACTTTACCTGCAAAATCCAAAATATACAGACAGAGTTTACAAGAATCGCAAGGACTGTTAATCCGGCTTTTCTTTCAATGCACCATAAAAACTCTGTAAAGGTGCAGAATAAAAAAAGCTCATCACGTGATGAGCTTCATCGGGAGCGACGGGGCTCGAACCCGCGATCTCCGGCGTGACAGGCCAGCGCGATAACCAGCTTCGCTACGCCCCCTAAACGTTCCACTACCATACACCAGCTGTAAAAAAAAGTCAATACACATTCTGTCAAAATATCTAAAGTCAAATCATATACGTAATTGACGAATCAATGATAATAAATTATCATAGTCGGTATGGGAATAGCTACAAGCCAGCAACTTACCCGGTATTATGACCTTTACCGGGATACTGATATAGTTTTTACAAAACAAGTTATTCGAACCCTGAATCTTAATCCACGGCAGATTTTTGTAAAATGCAACGGAAGCCAATGGCCGTGCATTTTGAATTCAACATCTTTGAATTCATGCAAAATCATTGTAAATTCCAACGGTGGAGCTGCCGCGGCCCTTGCAAAAGCAGGAAATTCCATTGTAAATATTTATTTTTGTTTCACTCCGCCTGATGTTCAGCCTATAACTTTTTTTGTAAACGTCAAAGTAGATGACAATGCAATAAAACCATACAACGGCAATAAGGATTTGAGTGTTGTTACCCTTAATTTTACACAGCGTCCGCCGGATGATCTGATAGAAATCATAGGAACAGTTCTTGAGGCAAACGCAAACTCAGTTCAGAGACGCGACGAAAGAATCGCAATTACGGCGGATTCAAAACGCAAACTAAACCTGCTCAAGGAAGAAACTTTTGTTTATATGCAGAATGTACCAAGACACTGCATAATAAGAGATATTTCCTTTTCGGGCGCAAAGCTCATTATGCTGGGTGTAAAAGCTTTTGTTGTGAACAAGGACGTTTTTCTGCACTTTGATTTTACCGATCCGCAGGAACCTATGGATATAAAGGGCAAAGTCGTTACAGTCGAAGACGTTGCCGGAAGACGGGATCTTATCGTAGCGAACATTCTTTTTGACGAAGCACAGGTTCCGATATCATACAAGCTGCGTATAAACAGCTATATTACATCGGTCAGAAAACAACAGCTTCAGGACAATGAAATAACACAGGGCTAAACTTAATGAACAGTCCTCTGGATTCCATAGTATACATAACGTTGCCTGAAAATTTTCAGATTCCGCAGGGTGCTTTTCCCATAGACCCTACAATTCCTCTACCCGTACAAAAAACAACAGGTTTTGAAAGCGAACAGACTGACACATCCTCGCTCACATGGGAGATGATTCTTGCGGGAATTCTTACAATATGCGCCTATGAGCGCGACAACAAAAACATCGCATATTACCGCTCCCTGCTTCTTTCAGTAAAGCCAAACATAAAGCAGGAACTGAGCGAAGCCGCCATTCTTAAAGCACGCAATGAAGATTTTGACATTGCTGAAGAAATTTTTGCGGCCCTGCGCGGACTTGATCCCGAAGACATGGCAATTGTGTTGAATTCGGCACTGTTTTACGATGAACGCGGTTCCTCATACAGAAAATCAGGTTTGATAGAAGACGCAGATGCCTGTGACGAAACAGCCTATGAATATTATAAGCAGGCAGTCGCCGCCGAACCGCCTATTCCCGACGCATTTTTTAACACTGGTTTTTTCTACCTTAAGCAGCGGAACTTTACAAAAGCAAAACAGGAATTTGAAACATACCTGACCCTTACCGATGACATTGACGACGAAAAGCTTTCCAAAAACGGCGCATACAAAAAACAGCGCGCAAAAGAAATTGTAGAAGACATTTCGAGCCGGAACCTTGAAGATGAAATGTTCAAGGCGGCTTATGACTTTATTAAGATGGGCGAGGAAGAAAAAGGCCTTGACTACATCCGCAGGTTTCTGGAAAAGAATCCCAAA
>DBWK01000039.1:6245-6484 GCA_002308875.1 Treponema sp. UBA1240 | reverse complement strand
TTGTTCTGTTTTTTATACTGGTCAGCCTGTTCCCGAAGAATAACCAGATACATAAATACTGAACCTGCAACCATTGAAAAAATGATGTACTGGATGCCGTAGAATATGTTTTGAATAACGATTGCAACAAGCGGCACGATGATATAAACCCAGAATGCTATTTTAACACGCAGGGTAATGTTTTTACCGTGCCAGACAAGCAGTATCATATTGATAATCATCATCAAAAAAGGAATGAT
>DBWK01000039.1:3106-6108 GCA_002308875.1 Treponema sp. UBA1240 | reverse complement strand
CGTACCAGTGACCGACATCAAAAGCAAATTCATTGTGTACGGCATTATGCTTACGGTTATTGTTTCCAATAATGGTATAACTTCGAGCGCATATCTTGTGGCTTTTCCGGGCAGACCTTCCAAAATCTCGCGGAACAGATGTAGCAGAATATACAAAAAAAGCAGCGAAAAGATTGTTAAAAAGCAACGCCGGAACTTTGTATTTCCGAGACTGGGCGAAACTTTTACATGCAAAAAGCACATGCACGAAATGCTCATGCCTGCCGCAATCAGAACAATGTTGATTAAATCAACCAGCGAAATGTGGAATAGCATTACTGCGGATCCTTAAACTTTTTTATTCGTCTGCTATTATAAAAGACTAATGAAAAATTGGCAATAAGGAAATTACTTGCAAATTGCATAAAGAAAACTGCCTGCTTTCGTAGCAATCAATCTGCGCGGGTCCCAGCGACGGAGATAAGCACAGGTTTAATTATAACATCGCTTTTTCAGGTACATATCAATAGCCTTGTGAGTTTATCTTGATGAATTTCTACGGTCATGGTATTTATGATATGTCCTGTTAATTTTGTGTCCAGACTCCAGTACTACCGAGATCGGACCAAGTATGCTGTATACTGTTTCCCAATGCATTTGTACCATCAATAAAACAACTTCCATTAGCATAATACATTTTAACAGCTGGAAGAGTTGCAAACTCATATTTAATAGTGTTTGCACCAGTAAAATTAAAAGCATTTGCCAGTATCGTAATACTATTTGTAGAATTATTCATAAACGTAACAGTCAACGGATTGGCACTGGTAGAATAATCTCTTCCAGGGTTTAATAAGCGTTCTACATTTTCAACATTGGCTATGTTGTTTTGATCTGGATCAAATATTATAAATCTAACATTATCAGGTAAGACATTTCCCCCAGTATCAATACTTGACGGATAAGAGTTGAAAGTAATTTTATTCAAACTTGAGCAACCTGTAAAAGCATTTGCCATAAGAGAAAAGCCGCCTTTATATAATACCTCGCTCAATGCAGTACTACTATCAAATATAGAAGGACCATTATCACCTAATACACCACCTCCTACTCTCGGAACCCCGTTTTCAAGCACAACTTTATATGAACTATTAGGTAAGCTATCAGGTATACTAAAAGATGTCATTGGCTGGCTGCCTTCAAAAGTAATCGTAAGATTACCACCTCCTGCATTAAAGAAAGCATTAGCACCTATAGAAGAAACACTTACAGGAATATTTATTGTTCCAAGCTGAGTACAGCCATAAAAAGCTGAGCTCCCAATACTTGATAGACTTGATGCAGTCGGTGTATTTTCTATCGTAACCGTTGTAATAGCTGAACATCCTTCAAAAGCATGATCAGGAATTGTAGTTACAGTGTTTGCTAATGTAACTGCTGATAAATAATTATTAAATATTGTTGTTCCAGTAGCCGTTGTAGGAACACTCGTTCCAGAAAAGCGTGCACTAAATGGTTTATTATCCGGCACACAATTAGTGGAAATTTGTCCGCCGGTCGTAAAAATCAGCTGACAATTATCTTTAATATTGGTAAAAACTCCGGTTCCAATATTGCTTATATCAGCCGGTATTGTTATTTGTGCAAGATTGCCGCAAGTATGAAAGACCTGATTACCGATTGTAACATTGGAATTTTGAGGGAGGCATACACTTGCCAAAGCTCCGCAATCCTTGAAAGCATAACCTCCGATTTCAGTAACTGAACTGGGAAAAGAAACCGCTGTAATACTATCGCAATTAAAAAATGCAGATTCTCCTATAGTTTGTAAACTGTTACCCAATGTAAGGTTTTCAATATCTGTACACTCATAAAAAGCAGCATCGCCTATTGTTATAACACTGTTGGGAATATCTAGGTCAGGTCCAAGGTCATTACAACCATAAAAGGAATAATTTCCTATTGAACTAACACTATTCGGAATGGTAATGGAATCCAAGCCGGAACATCCATTAAAAGAATACTCCGGAATACTGCTCAGCTGATTGCTGAGGGTAACTGATTCCAAATTCTCGCAGCCGTAAAAGGTGTATGGCCCCATACTTGTAACACTGTTCGGCATTGTAAAAGACTGCAGAGCAGAACAGCCGTAAAATGCACTATCTCCTATCGTCTGCACTCCTGTACCTACAGTAAGGTTTACAAGAGCAGAGCAGGTTTTAAAAGCGCGTTCACCTATTGACGTAACACTATTAGGAATAACAACAGTTGCTAAGCTGCTATATCCTGTTGCGAATGTATCATTCCCAATAGCTGTTAGTGTAGAAGGCAGTGTTATGCCTGTAAGTGTTGAGCCTGATCCACTAAAATAAGAAGAATTTACTGTATTGTTTTTAAAAGTTACAGTAGACAAATCAAGGTTTACAGAACCACTGGAAGGCAGATTAACTTGTTTTATAACCCTGTTTGTGTGAACAGTAATATCACCGGAAGCTGTACTAGAAAAGCCTAAAATGTATTCTCCGGATCCTTGAACTTCTTCCTTGAATCCGTATTTGGCCATTTCTGTTGTTGCGGTTGAAAAATCCATATCGCCGGACGAAGCTACGCTTATGGATGAGCCGCATGGATACAGCGTACCGCCAATGTTCCAGTTTGTTTCAAATATAAAGTCGTTAATATTTGTTCCGGCAGGGTCGCCCGGCAGAACAATGCCGTCATTCATATAGTATGAAACTTCCTGAGTACCGCCGCCATCCGGAAAAGTTGCCTTGTACTGGTGTTCGATTAATATTTCGGTGTCGTTACCGCTGACTGTTTTGGTGATTCTTGCAATTCTTGTTTCGCTGCTACCGCCCGCAACAGTACATGTAAACGGTATGGTAAATTGACCTTCAGGCGCGTTTTCTGCAATTGCGTTTCTGAGTTCTTCAACGCTGGTATAAGTTTGTCCGTTATAAGTGTATCCTGTTACGGTAAGCGGTGTGCCTCCCATGATAGTACCATTGTTGGACCCGCCGTTT
>DBWK01000039.1:2479-3036 GCA_002308875.1 Treponema sp. UBA1240 | reverse complement strand
GCACCACCACCGCCTCCACCGCAGGAAAACAGAATAAATGAGAAAATCAACATAATCAGAATCAGAATTTTCTTCATTGCAACCAAAATTGTATACCAATACATAGAATAGTACAATATTTAAGATATCAACTAACATTAAAACTAAATTAAANNNNGTTTTTGAGCAAGTTGCATATTTTAATTTTTTTCTCACACATTGTAAAAACTGTGTTATAATTCTTTATATATACAGGAGAATTGCATGAAACGTGCACATAAACCTTATCTCGCAAAAGAAGAATTCTATACTTTTTTCAAGCAAATCCCTAAAGCGGAACTGCATCTGCACCTCGAAGCAGTTATAAGCCGGCAGACAATCCGCCGTTTTTACCAACGCAGACACCCTGACGCAACCGAAGAACAGACANNATACTGCAATTACAGAAATGTTCACGTATTCGGATCTCAACGGATTTATTCAGGCATATCTTGCGGTTCAGGATTTGTACGAAGATCCTTCTGATTTTGACTATGTATTTGCTGATCTTGCTGATTACCTTGTGCGGAACGGTATTT
>DBWK01000039.1:0-2468 GCA_002308875.1 Treponema sp. UBA1240 | reverse complement strand
CTACGCGGAAGTTTTTGCTGCACCGAGCGCATTCATTAAAAAAGGCTGGGATTTTTCAGAACTGATTGATACGTATCACCGTAATGTACTCAAGATAAAGGAAGAAACAGGAATAGACGTGCGCCTCTTAATTGATGTTTCGCGCACATTCGGCTTTGAAAACGCGGAAAAGAATCTTCAGCTTCTGCTTGCGTACCGCTGTCCCGAAATCATAGGAATCGGGCTCGGCGGCTCCGAACAGAAAGGTCCTGCAAAACTGTTCGCTAACGTGTTTGACAAAGCCCGCAAAAACGGCCTTGTAACGGTAGCTCATGCCGGAGAAGATGCCGGTTCTGAATCAATCTGGGATTCCATCAATATTCTTCATGTGGCGCGTATAGGACACGGAACTTCGGCGATACAGGACGAAGAACTTATGCAGACTCTTGCAAAACGTAAGATTCCGCTTGAAGTATGTCCCACAAGCAACGTATTTACCCAAAAGTACGTAAAATCCATTTCAGAACACCCGATCCGTACATTTTTTGATAAAGGAATCATTGTCACCCTTAATTCGGACGATCCTCTGTTTTTTGGTGCGGAACTTTTGGACGAATACTGGAATATGTATTCAAAAACAGGTTTTAAATTAAAAGAACTTAAGCAGATTATACACAATTCGTTCGACGCGTCATTCCTTGATGAAGACAAAAAGCGTTCGTTCAATGAATTGGTAATAAAAAAATGGAAAAAAGAAAAGATATGACTGCATGGTAAAGTATTCGGCAGCAGTTTGAAAGGCTTGTTTAAGAAAAGCGGCCCGCTTAAAGAAAAAGGTATGACATTCGTAAAAAAATCACTGATTATGATCGGCGTACCGGTTGCGTTGTTTTTTGTACTTACAACCATTATTGCAACATCTTTTGTTTCGCGTTTTTCCGGCAGACAAGTTTCTTCTTTTATGCAGACACATACGCAAAAATGTGTTCTTGAGCTTGAAAACGAACTTACCGCGCCCATGAAGATGACCGAAGCAATCACCTGGGTCTTTAAGGACGGCTACTATAAAAGTGATGCTGATACCGAAAAAGTGTTTGTAAATATGTCGCTCGCATATCCAAAGTTTTCGGGCTTTTATGGTTGCCGTACCAACAAAACTATGTTCACAACCCCAAACCTCACGCTTCCCGAAGGCTATGACCCTACGAGCCGCGGCTGGTACAAGGGAGCCGTTCAGCGGCAGGGCGGCATGTTCTATTCCGATGTCTATATAGACGCTTTTACCGGCGACCTTGTTGTTACGTTTTCACAGGCGGTTTATAAAAACGGTGAACTTGACGGTGTTGTTGCATTTGACTATCCGCTGACTGACCTTCTGAGGCTGTTAAGCAGCCTTAAGACCGCTGAAACGGATCAGTCGTTCATTCTGTCGCCGGAAGGCAACTTTTTTATGCACGAAAAATACACGCCCGATGAAAATATTCTCAGTGTTGACGGCGGCATATACAAAACACTCGGCGAAAAACTACTTTCCGCGCACGATGATATTGTGTACGGCAATATGGACGGTAAAAAATACAGATTCATCAGCATGCCCATGAAGACTACGGGCTGGTACTATGTGCTGGGTAAACTTGAGAGCGATGTAAATGCCAACACAAGACAGGTTTCACGTCTGCTTGCCATATCGTTCTTTGTGCTTTTCATAGTAATTATGACCATTACCGGTGTAATAATGAAGAATATGCGCTCAAAGGAAGAATCTTTGAGTGAAAAGCTGTTTGCCGAAACACAGAATCTAGTTGTATCTTCCAAAGAAAATGCGGCTACTGCGCAGAACCAGAGTACGGCTGTAAAAGAGATTGTCGCTACAATGGAAGACAACACCGCCCTCTCCGAAAACATTTCCACAAAAATCAAAGATGTTTCTGGCGTTGCAAGCAAAACGAGCGGCGATGTTGCCGAAGGTGTTTCATATCTCGAAGAAAACGTCCGCCAGCTGCACGAAATTGCGCTTGCAAACCAGACTACCATCAACGGCATCAAATCGCTCGGTGATAAAATTGAAAACATCTGGGATATTGTAACGCTTATTAATTCAGTTGCGGATCAGGCAAAAATAATCGCATTCAATGCAGAACTTGAAGCTTCAAGCGCTGGTGAAGCAGGAAAGAACTTTCATATTGTCGCAAGCGAAATCCGCCGCCTTGCTGACGGCATCATCGACGGCACAAAAGAAATAAAGGAACGGATAAACGAAATTCAGGATTCGTCCGATAGTCTTATTCTTGCGAGTGAAAGCGGTACCGAAAAAATAAAGGCAGGTGTTGACAACGCTAAAAGCCTTGAAGCGAGGTTCAGCAGCATTAAGAATGCGTCCGAAATCACAGCGGAAAGTGCCGGAGACATTACCACAATTATTCAGCAGCAGGCGCTTGCCAGCGAGCAGATTCTTATCACGCTCAGGGAGATTGCTTCCGGTGTTGAAA
>DBWK01000125.1 GCA_002308875.1 Treponema sp. UBA1240 | reverse complement strand
AACCTGATCCCAGCCGCTGTTTTTTAACTTGGACGGTCGGGGCGGTACGGGAACAACAGGAATACCGGCAAACCGGCTTTGCAGAACCGCAAGAATCTGCCTTGCAAAAACAAAAGAGAAGTAGCGGTTGTTCTGCATTTTCCACATAAAAAGCAAATCCCGCGCCCACAAATAATAATTGTACAGCGGAAAAACCGTATTAAGATTTCCGATGGACGGACGTGAACGGCACAAAACGCACATGGATTTTTCGGAAACAAGCACTCGTCCGCAAACCAAACAGCGTTTTGCATTAAGCCTTATGTTCGCAATCGTTTTTTGAAAACAACCTGCACACACCGGAAGCAAATCCGTAATACCACCACACACAATACAGTTCTTTTCACCGCACAAATAAAGAGTACTTAAACCCGCGTAATAACGCACCGCAAGACACCCTCGCAAAAGTAAATTTATGATTTTCATACTATATATATAGTTTTAAAATTCGTTTTTTGTACTTTTTAAAACCACTTGACTTGAAAAAATAATTGGTTCATAATAGCAACAGTTTTGATTAAGGAGTGCCCTAGTGCCTTGCGGTAGAAAAAGAAAAAAGCAGAAAATCGCTACACATAAGCGGAAGAAGAAGCTTAGACGTAATCGGCATAAGAATAAGTAGGGATAAGTTCCGTTTTTCGGAATAACCGTACTCATAAATAACATTGTGCCAATAGAGACCGTGGTTTAGATTACTGACTGCGGTCTTTTTTTTAAGGGGGCAGCGGTTACGTTATTATCAGAAATTTCATCACCGGAAGATGTAAAAAAGTTATCTCAGTCTCAATTAACAAAACTTGCTTCCGAAATAAGAACCGAAATCATAAACGTTGTCGGCAGAAACGGCGGTCATCTGGCGAGTAACCTCGGTGTTGTTGAGCTTACCATAGCCCTGCACCGTGTATTTGACAGTCCGCACGATGCGATCGTATGGGATGTTGGTCACCAGTGCTATCCGCACAAAATGCTTACCGGACGTTATGAGAAGTTCAAAACACTGCGCCAGCACGGCGGTCTCTCGGGTTTTACAAAAATAATAGAAAGTCCTCATGATTATTTTGATTCAGGTCATTCTTCAACTTCAATTTCATCGGCTCTCGGACTTCTTACCGGACGGTCTCTGTTGGGTAACAACGATAAAGTTATTGCCGTTATAGGCGACGGTGCACTTACAGGCGGCATGGCGATGGAAGCTTTGTCGCACGCGGGGCAGCTTGCCAAAAACCTGATAGTAATTCTTAACGACAACCAAATGTCCATAAGCGAAAACACAGGTTCGCTTTCAAAATATCTTTCGCGCCTTACAATGACTGCGCAGTATCAGTCGTTCCGCTACAGGTTCGACCGGATGGTGGACAGGCTTCCGTTCATAAACAAGCACATGACAAACCTGATTTTCCGCCTTAAACGCGGTCTTAAGGGTGTTTTTTACAAGAATAATCTTTTTATCGACCTTGGTTTTGAATATGTAGGTCCGCTTAACGGACACAACATAGAAGAACTGGAACTGGTTCTTAACCGTGTAAAAAAACTTCGCCGTCCTGTTGTTGTTCATGTAATAACACAAAAAGGAAAAGGCTACAGCCCTGCTGAAAATGACCCGACCACGTTTCACGGCGTCGGACCTTTTTGCATTTCAGACGGAAAGGTTGAAAAATTCGACACACTCAGCTTTACCGAAGCATTCTCAAATATAATGCTGGATTTGGGCGAAAAGAATCCAAAAATTGCTGCGGTAACAGCTGCAATGATGAAAGGAACAGGGCTCACAGCCTTTGCGCACCGCTATCCCGACCGTTTTTTTGACGTTGGTATTGCGGAACAACACGCAATAACGTTTGCAGGCGGTCTTGCGAAAGCCGGAATGAAGCCGGTCGCGGCGATTTATTCCACATTTATGCAGCGCGCAATTGACCAGGTAATACATGACGTTGCACTTCAAAGGGTTCCTGTTATTATGGCGCTTGACCGCGCGGGCGCTGTTCCGGGCGACGGCGAAACACATCAGGGATTGTATGACATTTCGCTTTTCAGACCTATTCCAAACCTTACACTGCTTGCGCCCGCTTCGGCGGTGGAGCTGGAACTGTGCATGGAATGGGCTGTGCAGCAGAATATGCCGGTTGTAATAAGATACCCCAAATCTTCATGTCCCACCGAACAGACTGCGTTTGCAACACCAATCGAGGAAGGACGCGGCGTTAAAGTTACCGAAGCTGAAAACGCAAAGCTTTTGTTTGTCTGCACAGGCGGCATATTTCCCGAAGTTCTTGAAACTTCACGTCTGCTGCTTTTAAAAGGAATACCAAACGACATATACAACCTGCGATTCTTAAAGCCCCTGGACAAAAAATACTTTCTTAAAACAGTATCGGATTACAAAGCGGTTGTTTTTGTTGAAGACGGCGTCCGTATCGGCGGCATAGGAACATATCTTGAAACACTCATTCAGGAACATTTTCCCGACATAAAATCACTGGTATGCGGGTTTCCGGATTCTTTTCTGCCACAGGGAAAACGCAGTGAAGTGCTGGAATCAGCGGGTCTTGCTCCGTTCCAGTTGGCAATGCAGGCAGAAATTCTGCTTTCACATTTGAATATATGTGCAAATTCAGATACACCGGTAATAATCTAACACCGCAGATCAACCTGAGCGGCAGAACCATTCTCCCCAAAAACGGCGTATTCGTTATGGGAATTATAAACACAACACCGGATTCTTTTTTTTCGGGCAGCCGCAAAACCGAACCGCAGGAAGCCGCAGAAACAGCCCTGCGCATGGTGCAGGACGGAGCCGATATTCTTGACCTTGGCGCCGAATCCACACGTCCGGGTGCTATGTATGTTTCTGAAGAAGAACAAATAAGAAGGATGCTCCCTGTTCTGCAGGAAATCCGCAAAAAAACTGACTGTCCTGTTTCAATAGACACGAGGAGCCTTAAAGTTTTTCAAACAATGTTTGATAACGGCGCCGATATTATCAACGATATCTCCGCGTTAGAAGACGATGCCGGTCTGGCTGATTTTGCGGCAAAAGAAAAAATTCCTGTCATATTAATGCACAAAAAAGGAAATCCTGATGAAATGATGTCAAATTTGTGCTATAATAATATTGTTACGGACATTATTTCCTATTTTAAGGAACGGATTGATTTTGCGCATTCAAAAGGAATAGAAGACAGCAGGATAATCATTGATCCTGGAATTGGTTTTTCAAAGAACCTCGACCAGAACATTGAAATAATATCCAACACGTCCGAATTCTCTTTTAACAGAACTTATCCTGTTCTGATAGGAGCTTCCAGAAAAACCTGCATCGGACAGCTTACGGGAAAACCGGCAGAAAACCGTCTTGCGGGAACGCTTGCGGCGCACCAGCTGGCAGTTCAGTATGGAGCAGCAATACTCCGAGTACACGACGTTGCCGAAACCGCTGATATGCTGAAAGTGCTTAAAGGATTTGAAAAGTGATTTTTTACGATCAATGGATACAGATTTACGATAACTTTATAAGACCTGTTCTTGACATCGGGATTCTTGCGTTCATTTTGTACAAGGCTTACGAAATCATAAAGAAAACCTACAGCGGACAGCTTTTAAGAGCTGCATTTCTTGTTGCCGTATTCTATTCCATTGCACTCTGGCTCAAACTTTCAACACTTTTGTGGGCGTTGAACAAAATGGCACCCGGACTAATCGTTGCCGTAGCAGTTATTTTTCAACCGGAGTTGCGCAAACTCTTTCTACAACTCGGACAAACGCGCTTTACCCGTTTTAAGGCGGAAGAACAGGACAAAACCATAGAATACGTTTTGGACGCGGCGGAATTCCTTTCGGAACGGCGGCGCGGTATGCTGGTTGTTTTTACACGCCGGACAGGGCTCAAGGATGTTGCCGTTACCGGAACGGAAATAAACGCGCTTGTGAGCTCAAGTATGCTGATTACAATATTCGGTCACGACACACCTCTTCACGACGGTGCGGTTTTGATACAGAACGACAAAATAATTGCAGCCGGCTGTTTTTTGCCGCTTTCAGAACAGTACGACATAAAAAAAACATTCGGAACAAGACACCGCGCCGCACTCGGACTCTCCGAACAGACTGACGCTGTTGTGCTCGTCGTTTCTGAAGAAACAGGAGCTCTGAGCCTCGCCTATGATTCAAAGCTGTATTATGATTTATCGCGCGAACAGATTATAAAAACACTTACAAGCAAGCTGGAATCAAGTTCCAAAAAACCTGTAAAAAAGGACGGAGCTTATGAATCTTAAAAATATATTCAACTCAATAATCGAAAACTGGTTCATAAAGATAATCTGTCTTATAATTGCAATCCTGTTGTACAGCACTTACCAAAGCATTTCAACAGAAACAAAAATATTTTCAGTGCCTTTAACGGTTTATTCTGACCGCAATCTTGTTCCCGCGAACAACATAGAAAAAACAATACAAATATCAGTAAAAACTTCACCCGACAATATTTCCATTCTGCATCAGAGTGATTTTAAGGCTTATCTTGACCTTGACCAGTACTCTATCTCAGGCAAATACGATGTTCCCGTAAGAATTGAGCTTACGCCGAAAGTTCAGGTTATGGAACCGCTTGAAGTAATCGCAAAACCCAAAAAGATTCCTGTAATGATAGAAGAAAAAGTTTCCCGCCTGATTCCGGTAGAAGTGCTTTTTACAGGAGAACCGGCGGAAGGTTTTGAAGTAATAGGTACAACAATGCAGCCGCAGGAAATAAAAATCAGCGGACCTTATTCCGTTGTTGACAGTTTTCAGGATGCAATAACAATAACGATAGGACTTACTGAAAGGGAAAGACCGTTTAATCAGAATGTGCCCGTAAGTCCACTGATAAAAAACCCGCTCATAAAAATTGAAGAGCCGACCGCCGTATACACATCGGTAAATATCATACCAAAGCAGATAAACAGAACATTCCAGAATGTGCAGGTACATTTTGCATCGCTTAATCCGTTCTTTACGGTAAAGCAGGAAACACCTGTTTCTATAGTAGTTTCCGGTAATCAGAACTATCTTTCCGCATACTCACTCTCGCAATATGCAATTCAGGTTGACTGTTCTTCGATTGATATGACCGGCACATACACGCTGCCGTTTACGGTTCACTTACCGAATGAATTAACTTTTGTCTCGGCTTCTGCCGAAGAAATAACTATATCGGTTGATACTGCACCAATAGAAGAAATGCCCTAATCAAAGGATTTTATCATGGTACGAAAACACGTTGTAGAACAAAAAACACTTGCACTCACCTATTTTTCAAAGACAAAAATGATGTGCCCCGTTTGCGGCAAAGAAATTCCGCGTGAGGAACTTCTTTCAGGAAGCGGACGCCTTATCGCAGGCAATCTTTCCGACGAGCTGCGCCGAAACTACGTTCCGTCACAACGATACGGAAAAGTTTATCCGCTTATATATTCCGTAGGAACCTGCCCAAACTGTTTTCTTTCTCTGTTCTGGAACGATTTTGCCGCTATAGACGCAACATATCAGGAAATGTTCGAGAATTCCGCGAACGAACGCGTAAAAACAGTAAGCGCTGTTTTTCCGCATTTTGACTTTACACGCAACCGTACACTGCTTGAAGGAGCCGCCTCATACTATCTTGCGCTTTTGTGCTACGAAATGCTGCCGCCTACAAAGTTCTCCACAACAATGAAGCGCGCAATCATAACACTTCGTTCCGCCTGGATAGCGCAGGACTTGGATGAAGCCTGTCCTGGCAGAAACTACGATTTTATTTCCAAGGTATTTTACCAAAAGGCAATGTTCTTTTACGGCGAAGCCATGCGCAAAGAATCGAACGGTGAAGAACGAATTTCAAACCTCCCATCGTTTGGTCCTGACCTTGACAAGAACTACGGCTTTGACGGCGTTGTTTATTTGAACGGACTTTTTGAATACAAATTCGGGCAGAAAAAAGACATGGAAAAACGTCTCAAAGCCCTTGACGAAAACAAGCGCGCTCTCGCAAGAATGTTCGGACTCGGAAAGTCATCCAAGTCAAAGCCAGGTCCGCTGCTTGAACACGCCCGTAACCTTTACGACCAGCTGACAGCTGAACTTAAGGCGGCGAACGCCCTCACCGAAGATGACGACGAATAACGCATGCGGAATATTTTACTTACAGTTTCGTATGACGGAACAAATTTCTGCGGCTGGCAGCGTCAGAACGACCAGCGGACTGTTCAGGAAGAAATTGAAAAAGTAATCTGTCTTTTACACAAAAAACCGATTTCACTTTTCGGTTCGGGCAGAACTGATTCCGGTGTTCACGCCGCGGGACAAGCTGCTAATTTTCACTCGCCCATAGACTCAATACCAATAGAAAACTATCCTCTCGCGTTGAATTCGCATTTACCGCACGACATCCGAATCCTTAAAGCAGAAGAAAAACCGCTGGATTTTCATGCACGCTTTTCGGCAACTAGCAGAACATACCGCTATTTTATAAACTGCGAGCCCAATCCGATTGCAACACGAATGCCGTACGTATGGCCCATTCACAGACATCCAGACATTAACAGACTTAACCAAATGGCTTCGTGTCTGCACGGCGAAACTGACTGCACAACATTTTCAGCTGCCGAAGACAAAAGCCCTTCAAAGTGCCGCTACATCGAAAAAGCCGTTTTTTATGTTCAGGACGGCAATCTTGTGTTTGAAATAAAGGCGAACGCATTTTTGTGGAAAATGGTACGGTCCCTCGTCGGTTCTCTCATAGAATATGAAAAGAAAGGCTTTACAGCGGATGATTTTAACAGGATTTTACTGTCAAAGGACAGAAGCCTTGCCGGTGTAACAGCACCGCCCACCGGTCTTTTTTTGTGGTCGGTCGGCTTTGACGGAAAAAGAGTGCATTAGTGCACGGTTTAGCGCTATTTGCTTTCAATAAATTTTACGTAACAGCGACGTGTACGAGGACCGTCAAACTCGCAGAAATATATTCCCTGCCATGTTCCTAGAACAAGTCTGCCGTTTTCCACAATAACAGTTGCACTTGCACCTATACAGGAAGATTTGAGATGAGCTGAAGAATTGCCTTCCGCGTGCCGGAATGCGGGTCTGTCAGGAAACGCCGAATCCAGGCCCAAAAGCAAATCATGCACAACATCGGGGTCAGCATTTTCGTTTATGGTTATTCCTGCCGTGGTATGCGGACAGTATACACAGCAAAGTCCGTCCTGAACGCCGCTTTCTTCAAGAAAGGATTGAACCTGACGGGTAATATTGTAAAACTGCTCACGTTCTGTTTTAAGAGAAAAAGAAAATAACATACAGGAATAATAACATAGAATGATAAAAAAAGAAAACGGAAAAAAAATTAGGAAAGACAAGTCTTTCTTTCCAGTGGATAAGAAAGACTTGTCTTCAGTAAAGCCGGTCTAGAACTTTGCAGCCTTTATTGAAAGAACGGTAACGGTATTCTCGTTGTCGCCGATCTTGAATGTCTTTTTGGCACCTTCGGTCAAGCCCTGCAATGCAGTTCCGAGCGGAGACATATATGAAATAATGTCGTTGTCCGGATCTGATTCCCATGGACCAAGAATAGTGTATTTTTCCTGTTTTCCGGTAGATTCGTTCTTGAGAGTAACGACAGTACCGAAAGAAACTCTTGTAGTTGTAACAGTTGCAGGATTAAAGATTGTTGCCTTTGCGATTTCGTCTTCAAGCTTGGAAGCTTCCTTACCAAGTTCCTTCTGTTTTTCTTTTGCAGCGGAGTAATCGGCATTTTCTTTCAAGTCGCCCTTAGCCGTAGCTTCTGCAATATCTTTAGCGTTTGCAGGAATTTCAACCTTAACAATTTCTTCAAGCCGCTTCTTTTTGATTTCCATCATCTTGGAAGTAACAATAAGTCCCTTTGGAGCAGCAACCTTTTCTTTTGTTTCGGAGAACTTAATATCAGGATACTTTTCAAGAACTTTGTTTCTGCCATTCATCTTGATTGCAGCGTCAAGATCCTGAATATCGTCAACCAGCGTAAACAGACGTTCCGCGGTGTTTTTTCCCTGCTCAAGCGCATAATTCAACAGTGTGTCGTTCTTGAACAGGAGGGCTGTTATTCTGTTTACAATCTTTCTGTTTTCGGTAGTTTCGTAATGGTTAGAAATTTCCCTGTATGAAAGATCAAGAATATGAATAAGTGTGATAAGCTGCTTTTCATATGAAATGTCAGAGTTTTTGAACCAGTCTTCGTCCTGGCATTCCTTAAAGAAGTAAAGAACGGCTTCTCTGTTGTCGCGGTAGTTTTCAAAACAATCTTCCGCAAGCTGTTTAACCTTGTCATTGTATCCCGCGCTTACAAGACTTGTTATGATGCTTTCTTCCAGAACACACGGGAACAGATAAACATAAATATCCGCCCAGTCAGGAAGCAGTTCTCTGATACAATTCAGATAATCCCTGCGAAGCTGTGTATTTTTTGTATCCTTGAGTTTTTCATATACTTCGCGTTTTTTCTTTTGCTCAAGTTCATTGAACAAATCCGCAAATGAATATGTGATTCCGGGATTGAGCTGAGGATTATCTTTCACAATGCGGCGCACAACAAGATATGCGGCGATGATTTCTTCATCAACGTTGCTGAAAGAACGCAGATAACCTACAAAGTAACCGAACATTTCGGAGAACAGCTCGGAGTTTGTATCCGTTTCGTCAGAATTAGCAAACTTCATAAGAATGTCGATTCTCGGGAAGAAATTCTTCTGAGCCTTGAACTCGTTTGCAAGTTTTTCTTCCTGTGTAATAGGACGATCGCGTACAACATATTTTGAATTGTCGTTGGGGTCAACACCGAATGTGGGGTCAGAATCAAGAATTTTTCTTGCGCTGTTGCTCCAGCTTGTCCATTCACCTGCGGAAAGAATTGCGGGAACAAGTTCCAGCTTTATTCTTTTTATGTCGCAGCTGTTGTCAAAGCTTTTGATGATTGTTTTAAGCGCCCAAGTCTTGTCATCCTTAACTTTTTTAGCGAGTTCCTCTTTTTTGGTTGTTGCCTTTAAAACCCAGATGTGGTCTTTTTTGAGCGGCTGCAAAGCGTCAATCGCCATTTTAAGCGACATATCGCGCACACCGTATTTTTTACCAAAGTTAATGGTTAGCTGATCACCGTCAACCTTTACAATCTTTCCTACGCCCCATGAGCGGTGGAAAACAAAGTTCTTTACATCGAACGAAATATGTTTTTCAAAGTCCGCAATGGCTTCAAAAACGTTACGCCAGTTCTGGTTGATGTTTGAAACACGGATGTATTCTTCAAGCTGGCTGTGTTTTGCATATTTGCCTTTGTAACATTCAACGATTTCTTTTCTTGCCCAGGTGTCTTTTTCATCACACGAAAGAATGAGCTTAAGAATATCGATTGCAATATCCCATTTCTGGTTGTCATAATAGTAGTTGTAAAGCTCATGCATAAGGAGTGTGCTTTTGTCTTCGCTGAAAGTTTTGGCAATTTTGCGCTGAACAAGATAGAAAAAGTCGATTTCTTCAGGAATGAGAGAAACAAGCTTTGTCCATACTGCTTTGACCTGATTGAGCGTTTTTCCGTTTATATAGCGGTGAATTGCCTTTTTATAGTTGTCAACAGCATCCTGAATATTGCCTTCCTGCTCGTATTTTTCGGCAAGGAGCTTGGCAATGTCAGCTTCTTCGTGGTCAATTCGAACAAGATGCCTGTAAAGGTCCCAAACTTTTTCGTTATTTTCTTCTTTGTAGCAGTTGCACAAAGTCCGCAGGGCAAACTTGTTGTTTTCGTCTTCGGCAAGGATTGTTTCACACAAATAAACAACTACGGGAATTCGATGATTGTCAAGGAAAATGTTTACAAGCGTAACAAGGTTGGAATCGTCAAGAGCTTTCTTTTTAAGTGAAAGCATTCCGGACAAATAAAGACCGATTATGCTGTTTTTGGTGTGAGTAAGATACTCATCACACACATCCTTTACTTCATCAATGCAGTTTTGGTTTTTAGCTTCTTCAACAATAGTGCCGAATTCCTGAAAATTATTCTTGGAATAATTTGAAATAGCGGCTCTTGTCCATTTTTCCTCGTTCAGCATATCCTTGACAGATTTCAACAACGCTTCTGACATATCAACAACTCCTTAAAAGTTTACCCTACATTGTATATTTGTTATAAATGTTGGCATCAAGTAACTTTATTTTTAATAATGTTTCGTTTATTCTGGCTCTGTCCTCATTCACCGTAAAATAATGGTCAATGAGCCAAAAATAATGATTGATAAGACGGGGAACAAGAAGTTTTTTTTCATCGTTGCCAGCTTCTTTTTCGCTGTTTTCCAATGAATATATACTCTGTTTCAATTTACCGATTTCAAGGGCACGCAACTCCCTCTTAACGGAAAAAACCCCGTATAAAACTCCGTAAACAGGAATCCACTCCTGAAGAATAATTCCCGAATACCCCTGTGCTTCCGTTTTCTCTATCAAATTACAAATCAGTTCGGAATCCAGCAAAGTTAAATCAACTTTTTGCGGTTCTATAAAAAAAGCTTCTCTGAACAAAACCTTTGCAATCCGTTCTTCTCCGCAAAGAGCATAGCAGTCCGCCATTTCTGCCAAAACCGCTGCTGAATCAGTCAATATTGAATTGGCAGATTCAAGATATTTCAACGCAGTTTCATAATCGCCGAGCTTTTTATAGCACAGCCCGATTTTTCGGTACAAATCTGCGTTAGGCTGTACGGAGGCATCATTGAACATTGCCTGATAATACTTCAACGCAACGGAAAAAACGCCCTGTTTTACAGCATACATGCTTTTTTCGAAATACTGACCCTCCCGCTCCATAAACACGGTGAACGGTTTCCACTGCGAAACCAAACATTCTCCCTGTTCGTATGCGGTAGACTGCAATTTTGCTTTTTTAAGCTTGTCTGCCCAGAAAGTAATACATTTAAGCGTGTATAATATTTCTGCGTTTTCAAGATCAAATGATAAAGCTTCTTCAAGAACTACCCGTGCCTGTTCCGAATTACCGGCTTTGAGTAAATCATAGGCTTTTGATAATCCGTTTTCTGATTGAGCATTCTTCATAGCACTGTTTTAATTATACTGAATTGCAGGTTTTAGTCAATATAACAATGAAATTTTAGAAAAAATGAACAAAGTTTATAATACGTTTTATACAATTAGTCAAGAGTTTTTTAACATTTATTTTTTATATTTTCAGTTACTTTTTTCCAGACGGAATAATCACAAACACAACAAGTACAACAATATAAGGCAATGACAAAAGAACAGTCGGTGAAATTCCTAAAAGTCCCTGCAAGCTTATTCCTGCAAGTTCAAGTGCTGAAAAAAGCAGAACCGCCGCAATCACACCGGCAAAGTTTTTTTTGCCCAAAAAAACTGCAACCAAAGCAAGCCAGCCTTTACCGGAACTTATATTTGGGACAAAGGCCTGAAGCCTTAAAGCCATAATAACGCCCGCCGCCGAAGAAAAAAACGCGGCAAAAAGCCAGGAACAAATTCTTAGTTTTGAAACACTTATTCCGTTTATCCGCAAAGCGTCTGCGCCGCTTCCGGCAAATTTGATTTTAAGCCCGAGTGCGGATTTTTCAAACAGAACAATAAAAACAACAGCAAGCAACCATGCCGAAGCGGCGTAAACCGCTCCCAAAGACGCAGGCATCTCAAAAGCAGCCGGCATCTCCACTACACCGTTCGTTCCGAATAAAAATGAAGACAGAATTGAAGTTATACCCGCGGAAAACAGATTAAACGCAAGACCAAGCAAAAAAATGTCGGCACGACGTTTTTCCGCATAGAGTGCAAGTAAAAAAACAGGCAGACACGAACAACAAACACTCAGGAAGAACGCCCAAAAAGCGTTTTTTGTGTATGTTATAAAAACCACAAATAAAAATGCGGAAAGGTTTATCGCTCCTTCAGGAAAAATCGCCATTGCACCCGCATATTCCGAAACCAGAGCACCGATTGAAGCAAGAAGCAGCGGAGCGGAAACCCGCATCAAATTCCAAAGCATTTATTTATTCCCCTTTCTGCCGGCAAAATTATGAGCGGAAATGGCAATCAAAACCGCAGCCTGAATAAGGTTCGCCGCGTCAAATGAGCCGCCGCTCATAAGCACAGACTGATCAGCTGCAACCAACATATAACTCATAACCAAAGCGGAAGGAATAACAA
>DBWK01000056.1:4285-19350 GCA_002308875.1 Treponema sp. UBA1240 | reverse complement strand
CGAAAAAGAAGAATACACCGCACTTTTTAAAAACGGAATTGATGTGCCGGCAGAAAGTAACGAAGAAGCGTTCAAAGCGCAAAGTGCTATGCTATGTTGGGAGAAAAATGACGACAAAATATGCACACTCACAATTCACGAAGGCAAATATCACCAGATAAAGCGTATGTTCAAAGTTGCCGGTAACGAAGTGAGTTATTTAAAACGCATCGCAATAGGAAAGCTTTCACTTGATCCGGCTCTTCAAACAGGCACATACAGAGAACTATCTGAAAGCGAACTGCAACTTTTAACACAATAAACAACTCATTACCAACAAATATCTATATTTTATTTGTATTTTTTAATGAATAGGTTTATACTTTTATCTGTAAGGAGTTTATTGTGTCTAATTCTAATCCTAAAGTATTGTCAATTATTCTTGGCGGTGGAAAAGGAACCCGCCTTTATCCGCTTACAAAGGAACGCTCAAAACCAGCTGTTCCGTTCGGCGGCAAGCACAGAATAGTTGATATTCCTATCTCCAACTGTATCAACTCCGGGTTTAAACAGATATACATTCTTACCCAATTCAACTCGGCATCACTGCACATGCACATTTCACACGGCTACAGCTTTGATTCATTTTCACGCGGCTTTGTTGAAATTCTCGCCGCCGAGCAGACATTCGAACACTCTGGCTGGTACGAAGGAACAGCCGATGCAGTCCGCAAGAACTTTGTTCACTTTAAAATCCAAAAACCAACACACTACATAATATTGTCAGGTGACCAGCTTTATAAGATGGACCTTAAAAAGTTCCTCGACAAACACATCGAATCAGGTTCTGAAATTTCAATCGCAACTACAGCCGTTACAAGAGAAGACGCAACCGGCTTTGGTATAATGAAAGTCGACAAGAACAACAGAATCGTTGAGTTTATGGAAAAACCTGCTGCAAGCCTTGATATTTCTGACTGGAAAATCCCGAAAGAAACACGTACGCCGGATATGGCTCAGAACAAAGAATACCTTGCTTCAATGGGTATTTACATATTCAACGCAAAAGTTATGGAAGAAGTTCTGGACAACGAATATACAGACTTTGGTAAAGAAATTATTCCGTCTGCCATCAGAACCCGCAAGGTAAGTTCATATATCTACAACGGTTACTGGGAAGACATCGGAACAATCAAGAGCTTTTACGAAGCAAACCTTGACCTTACAACGATTACACCTAAATTCAACTTTTACGATGAAGACAATCCGATTTACACACACTCACGTAACCTGCCACCTTCAAAGATGAACAACGCTGTTATGAACAGCGCGACTGCAAGTGAAGGATGCGTTATCACAGATGCAACAATCCGCGATTCAATGATCGGTCTGCGTTCCATAATCGAATCAGGCACATATCTTGACGGTGTTATCTGCATGGGTTCCGACTTTTACGAAACCGAAGAAGAAAAAGCCGAAAACCTTAAGCTTGGCAGACCGAATATCGGTGTTGGCAAGAACTGCCGCATTAAAAAGACAATCATCGACAAGAATGCGCGTATCGGCGACAACTGTTCAATTGGTCACAGCGGAAAACCGCTTTCAGACGGCGACCACGGACTGTTCTATGTTGCAGATGACATTATCATAATCCCTAAGAATACGATTATTCCAGAGGGAACAATAATCTAACAACCCACCAGGGCACAAAAAAAGGTCTCAGTAAAACTGAGGCCTTTTTTATTCACCGGCTTGCAAAACAAGCATTTATTCCAAAGTAACGGGCTTGTTGGTGGTCTTTCTTTCTATTACAGCAGCGCGTTCCGGCGGCATAAGCGACAACCAGTACGAACTCATAGAAGCCCTTCTTAACTCAGTGGATAATTCCTTTTCTTTTCTGATAACATCTATTACAAGCTGGTCTTCCATAGCAACCAGAATATTAACCGCAGCATCAGGTTTCATACTGTAAAGGTTGTTTGCAATCTGACGGTAGGCGTTGTCTTTGTCTTCATACTGTTTTTGAATTGCTTCAAATGTTTTTTCACGTTCTTCCTGAGAGACTTTGCGTTCTTCCAGTTCCTGAGCAATCTGTTCAAACTCAGCTTCTTTGGTGTGAATATCGGACTCTCTCTTGTCAAGTTCCTGCTTGCGCAAATCCAATGATTCCAGTCTTTTTGCAAGACGATCCGCATCCAAATCAGCTTCAACAACATTTTCCGCACCGGTTACAGTAACGGATGTCTGTGGCTGCAAACCAAACAAACGGTATACGGGAGAAAAGAATTTTTTTGCTTGAATTACACCGAGATAATCAAACCAGAACAATGCCAAAAAAATCAATATAACGATTAAAACAAGAAGAACAATAGTTTTTCCAATAGTTCCTTTTGCAGACACTTTTTTCCCCTCACCTCACGGATTTTATTCAGTATAACACACAATCACATTTCTTGCAAAATGTATTCGCCGTTTTCTTTAAATCAACAAAGCCCGGCAACAGCCGTTCCCAATGTAATATCATTATCGACAGTAATTATTTCAAAATAAAGATGTCTTTGCGAAATAAGCACCTCATTAAGGTAGCCGCGGATACGGTACTGCAGGTTGTGAGTTTTATAAAAGGTTGTACCGTCGCAGACGATTCCTACAGGGAGTGCGGCGTTAGTACCCTTACCGCTCTTAATAACAGCTGCCGCTATAATTGCTGATGCAAGACGGGCTGAACGTTCAACAAAGGCATCGAGTATCGCATACATAATATCCGCATCTTCTTGTGTGCCGGCAGAAACAATCTGTCCGAGCACAGTTTCCTTGTCCGCAGGAGCATAGAAAAATCTGTCCATATCCTTGAGTTCAAGCTTTGGCAACGCGAGAACCGCTTTTGCAACAGAAGGAGAAAAAAGACCGTCTTCAGCAGCTTTTTTGAGTGCGATTCCGGCAACAGGACCAAGGTAGTTGCCTGAACACATTTTTTCCATAACGTATAAGCCGGGAGTGTTAGTTGTTTTGTCAAACTCAAGGTCAAATTCACTGCGCGGAAGCTTGTCAAATTTACCCGATTCACAAACAACTATCTGACTTTTGGGAGCCGTTCTGCCTTTGGAATCCTTTATTCCGCTGATTTTTTCAATAGGGTCTGAATCTATGTAAGCTGAGTTCATTCCTGTGCCAAGAATAAAACCGACATAAGAACTGTATGCTCTTCCCTGCGTAGCGTTTGAAGCACCTGCAAGAAGAGCCGCCGTTGTATCATTAAGCAGAGTAATTTTTTCGGGACGATTCCAGCCTCTTGCAACAAGCGCATCGGCAAGGCTTGCACCTACAAGAGAACCTTCTACTTCCTTAGCCTTTATTTCCTTTGAAAAAGCAATTACCTGACCGTCGCTGTCGGGTGTTATTTTCATTGCATATGAAAAGCAAAAACCTATCTTGTTTTCTTTATTTTTCAGGTGGTCAAGATTTTTGGCAATTGCGTCAAAAAAGTCTTTTTTTGAAAGCTCGCGTTCAATTCCCGGCATTGATGTTTTTTCAAGCTCGCTTATTGAGGCTGTTCCGTTTTCATCAAATGATACTATGCACGAACGGAAATTTGTTCCACCTGCATCAATTACAATAACTGACTTGTTTTTTGGTGATTCGGCAGGAGGCATTCCCCAGGTAGGAATCATATCCTGTGATGCTGCCATGTTCTTTCCGCCTGAATTTTCAGCGGAGAGACCTTTTTTCATATCATAAAGAAGACCGTCAATAACTGAATTTATATTGTAAGAAGAAGGTAAAAAACCGTGTTTTCCCAAGAAAGCTGTTACTTTTTCGTGTGTTTTCATTTTTCCCCCTGTAAACCTGTTCTTACAGTTTAACAAGCTTTTTCCATAAATACAAGATATTAAAATGCTCACACAGAATGGACATTTCCGCTCATTTTACATAAAATACTTTTTATGAATCTGGAACAGCTCCGTAAAGAACTAAATCCCGAACAATACAAGGCAGTTACAACAACAGACGGCGCACTTCTCATAATCGCAGGCGCAGGCAGCGGTAAAACACGTGTAATCACATTCAGAATGGCGCACATGCTCGATATGGGAATCCCGCAAAGTCAGATTCTTGCGCTTACCTTTACAAACAAAGCAGCAAAAGAAATGGAGCAGCGCGTTAAAGAACTTACCGGCAAAAAGCTGCAGAATCTTACAGTGTCCACATTTCACGCATTCGGTGTAAGAATTCTCCGGCAGGATATAGACAAACTGGGCTGGCGGAGTAACTTCAGCATTTACGATGAAACGGACAGAAATCAGCTTATAAAGGAAACAGGCCGCGAACTCGGTTACACTGCGGACGCACTTGATGTTTACCAAATCGGGAATCTTTTTTCAAATATAAAAATAGGAAGATGGAACTGGCAGGAAAAGAACGAAATGTACCGTCAGCTTTACGACGGCTATCAGTCAGGATTAAAACTGTACAACGCAGTTGATTTTGACGACCTCATAACGCTGCCAATCCAGCTTTTCAGAGAACATCCCGACGTTCTTGCCAAATACAGGGACCGATACAAATACATAATGGTAGACGAATTTCAGGACACCAGCATTCAGCAGTATGAGTTCATGCACTTACTTGCGGACAAAAACGTTGCTGTCGTAGGTGATGACGACCAGAGCATTTATTCCTGGCGCGGCGCAAATTATGAAAACATACGGATGTTTGAAAAGGACTTTCCTAATGTACAGGAAATCCGACTGGAACAGAATTACCGTTCCACCGAAACAATACTGGAGGCGGCAAACGGCGTTATTTCGCACAATACAAACCGCAAGGACAAATCACTGTGGTCAGGAAACGGCTCAGGCAAACCGATAGAAATCTATATGCCCGAAAACGAAACCGCTGAAGCTGATTTTGTTTCCGAAATGATACAGTCAATCTGTATTTCCGAGCAGCGCAAGTACGATGACTTTGGCGTTCTTATCCGTGCAAATACGCTTTCAAGGGCACTGGAAGAATCTTTTCTTGAATGTAACATTCCGTATACGATGAGCGGCGGTACAAGTTTTTACCAGCGTAAGGAAATCAAGGACATCATAAGCTACCTGCGCGTTATTGCTAATCACGATGATGACATTAATTTGTTGCGGATCATAAATACACCAAGGCGCGGACTAGGAAGAAAAGCTATAGAAGCAGTTTCAGCCGTTGCAACGGAACATCATTCTTCACTTTGGGATGCAATAATTGCACTGCTTGCGGCTTATCACAACGCCAAAAACGAAGAAATCGGTTCTGCTTCACTTTTTGACGGAAATGAAGAAACGGAAACAGACGATGAGCGTATCGCGCAAAGAATACCGGAATACGAAGCCCCGAATCTGCTTGGCGAAAAAACAGCGATAGAACTGGAAGCATTTGTTACGCTGATTGAAAACCAACGACAGACAATGCTCAGTGGCAAAGGACTCGCAAAAAAAGTTCACAACCTTGTGGATGAAATTGACTATTTCGGATACCTGATTACCGAATACCAGAAAAGCGAAAAAGCCGCGCGCTTCAAATATATGAACATCGAAAGCCTGATAAACTCCATCGAGATTTGGGAGAACGATCCTGACAACTTTGATCCGAGTCTTTTTACATACCTAAACAGGATTACACTTTTGTCACGCGATGATATGGAAGACGACTCCGACAAAGGCAAGGTAAACCTCATGACCATTCATGCCTCAAAAGGACTGGAGTTCCCTGTTGTTTTCATTGTCGGCTGTGAAAACGGACTAATTCCGCATGCCCGCAGCATGGAAGAAGGCGAAGGCAGCATTGAGGAAGAACGCCGGCTTTTTTACGTTGCAATTACACGCGCAAAGGACAAACTTTTTCTCTCCAGCTGCCGCAAGCGGCGCAAAATGCAGAGTGTTGTGGAATGTGAACCGTCACCGTTTCTGGACGAAATTCCGGCACATCTTGTTGAATATCATGAACCCAGTACCGTTGCTGATGATGACGTTGCACAGCAAATACTTGCAAAAATGAAACAAAAGTTTATAATCTGACCATGACTATTTACCTTGCATCAGGAAACATACACAAACAGAGTGAGATACAGGCTATGCTGCCTGACTGCTCCGTACTAATTCCGGCCGACAGCGGAATTAGCTTTGATCCCGAAGAAAACGGCACCACATTCATCGAAAACAGTCTTATAAAAGCAAAAGCGCTGTGGGAAATTACACATAAGCCGGTTTTGGCGGACGATTCCGGCATTTGCGTTGATATTTTGGACGGTCGTCCCGGAATCTTTTCCGCACGCTACGCCGGCAAAAACACCGCCGCAGTCAAGGACAGCGAAAAACTCACCGCCGAAGAAAGAAACCTGCTTTTGATTGATGAAGCAGCCGGCGCACTCATCAAATACCGCGAACAACGCCCTGATGATGCAAGAACCGACGAAGAACTCTTATCATGCCGTTTTGTGTGTTCACTTGTATTGTATCTCGGCAAAGACCGTTTTTACGCCGTCCAGAGCACGCTTGAAGGCTCACTTGTTCCAAGCGCTGACAAACTCAGCGGAAGCGGCGGATTCGGCTATGACCCGGCGGTTTATCTGCCGGAATACGGAAAAACTGTTGCGGAACTTTCTGCCGGTGAAAAGAACCGCATTTCACACAGAGGAAAAGCCGTAAAAGAAATGTCGGTGATTATTGAAAGGCTGCGTCTTCACGGGTGCACGACCCCATAAATAAAAAAACCGCTTCAAACGAAGCGGCTTTTTTATTTGTCGTTTATAAACAACACAATTACTGCTTGATATTAAAACGTTTGTTAAAGCGTTCAATACGTCCTGCTGTGTCAACCAGTTTCTGTTTACCAGTAAAGAACGGGTGGCATGCAGAGCAAATTTCAACCTGAATATTAGGTACGGTTGAACGTGTTTCAATTACGTTACCGCATACGCAGGTGATTTTTGTCAATTCATACTTTGGATGAATTCCTTCTTTCATTTTTTCCTCCGATATTTGATAAGGTCTTGCCCAAAAAACAGGGGAATGATACCCATTGCTTTCTACAAGCCTCTAAAAGTCTTTTTATTCCGCAGTATTCATAGTCCTTAGGAATGTTTCATTATTCTTGGTTTTCTTCATTTTGTCAATAAGTAATTCCATAATTTCGGCATCATCCATAGGATTGATAACCTTGCGGAGTACCCAGACTTTCTGAAGTTCTTCTTCCGTCAACAGCAGGTCTTCCTTACGCGTACTGGACTTTTTGATGTTGATGGCAGGGAAAAGTCTTCTGTCCGCAAGTTTTCTGTCGAGGTTGATTTCCATGTTACCGGTACCCTTGAATTCTTCAAAGATAACCTCATCCATGCGGCTTCCTGTTTCAATCAGTGCGGTTGAAATAATTGTAAGGCTTCCGCCTTCTTCCACATTACGGGCAGCACCAAAGAACCGCTTGGGCTTATGCAGCGCATTGGAGTCAACACCACCTGAAAGAACCTTACCTGATGTTGGAACAGTCTGGTTATATGCTCTTGCAAGACGCGTAATTGAATCAAGAAAGATAACAACATCACGCTTGTGTTCTACAAGACGTTTTGCCTTTTCAAGAACCATCTCTGCAACCTGAACGTGGCGCGTGGCCTGTTCGTCAAATGTTGAAGAAATAACTTCCGCGTTGATTGTTCTCTCCATGTCGGTAACTTCTTCAGGGCGTTCGTCAATGAGCAGAACAATAAGATAAACTTCGGGATGATTTTTGATGATTGCATTTGCAATCCGCTGCATGAGGATTGTTTTACCGGCCTTTGGCGGTGCAACAATCAGAGCGCGCTGACCTTTTCCTATAGGACAGAAAAGGTTCATTATACGTGTAGAAATTTCTTCGGTTGTAGTTTCAAGATTGAGTTTTTCGTTAGGATACAAAGGTGTAAGGTTTTCAAAAGGAATACGTGTCTGTGCAACCCTTGTATCGTCAAAGTTTACGGTTTCAATGCGGAGCAGTGCAAAAAAGCGTTCGCCCTCTTTTGGTGAACGGATCTGTCCGTATACGGTATCTCCGGTTTTGAGGTTAAAAAGCCTTATCTGGCTTGGTGAAATGTAAATATCATCGGGACCTGGAAGATAGCTGTTCTGAGGTGAACGCAAAAATCCGTATCCGTCGGGCAGAATTTCCAAAGCACCGGAAGCAAATATGATACCGCCGTGTTCGGTATGTGCCTTGAGAATAACAAAGATAAGATCCTGTTTTTTAAGTGAAACGGAATCATCGCGGCTTATTCCGTACTGCTCGGCAAGCTGTCGCAAATCCTGCATTCCCTTGCTGGTCAGTTCATTGATTGTAAGTCTTGGCTTGGAATCTCTGTCAGCGGTATTTGTTTCGGCGGGTACAGGCTGTGCTTCTTCAAGATGCGAAGCGGCGGATTCTTTTGGAGTTTCGGAATGCGAAACCGAAACTTTGCGCTTTACGTGAGGACGGACAACCACCCTTTCTTTGTTCTGTACTGATTTTTTTTCTTCAGCGGATGCTGTTTCGGCGGGATTTTCTTCGGCAGAGGCGGTTGGGAACAATTCCTGTTCTCCGTTTGAATTTGCACCTGTGTTCTGCTCACCCGACGTATCTACAAAACGTCTTCTTTTAATAGGTGTCATTAAACACTCCATAAATTAAAATAATGATTTTTTGGATTGAAATCTCTATATTGTTGAATAAACAAATACGAAAAGATAATTTAGAATATCAGTATTATTGCTGATTGTCAATAATTATTCCGCAGTATCTTCAGTTTCTGCCGGTTTAAGGGCTTCCTGCAGTTTTCTGTCAAGAAGCTGGGAGTTTGAATCCGTGCCGAACAAAGACTTATACTGCTTTATTTTTTCTTCCGCGGCGTCAAAGTTCTTACTTTGAATCAGTGTGAGCACATAATTCTTAAGCAGTTTTCCGTCTTCCGGAAAATCGGCGGCAAGTTCCTCATAAAGCTGGCCGCCTCCGCGTACATCACCGCTCATTACGGTTACATAAGCCAAAGATTCCTTTATTGTTCTGTTCTGAGGATCTTTATCCAACAATTCCGAAAAAAGCGGAGCGGCTTTTTCGTACTCGCCTTCGTAGGCATAACTGCATGCGAGTTTGTAGGTAACCGTGTCTGTACTTTCGGTAAGTTGCAGAGCTTTTTCGTAGTATTCGCTTGCTTTTGCGTATTTTTCCTGCGAAAAATAACCGTCGGCAAGAGTTACGTACTCAGCCGCGGAGTTTTCGCGGAGAACACGCTGTTCTCCAGGCAGCGAACCGCATGCCGTAAAGACCAGCGTAACTAATACCAATACCAACGCAAAAGCAGTTTTTTTCATTTAGGCACCCAGTACAGTCTGTTCTATCTTGCGCAGCTGTGAGCGGTACAGGCCTGCAATATTTGAACCGTAGTCCGCAATAAGCTGCAGAATATTGCGTGGTGATTCTTCGGTATCACGTCCGTTAAGACGGTCACCTGCATCACCGAGACCCGGCAGGATGTATGCGGCGTTGTTCAGAACAGGATCCATCCAAAGAGTGTTTACCGTACAGTTGTCAAGTGCGCGTGTAACACGGAGTGCACCCTTTAGTGCTGAGATAACATTGAAAAAGTTAATGGAATTTGGTTTTACGCCCTGATCCAGCAGGTATTTTACTACAGTTACAAGAGAACCACCGGTAGCGTTCATCGGGTCGGCAAAAATCAAATCCTTTCCGTTCAGCTGGTCAAGATCAAAGAACGATTTGTTAAGATCAAGAATGTATTCCATGTTTTCTTCTCGTTTGGATTCATCCCTCTTGATTTTGAAAAGGGCGAACGGTGTAACATAGCCGTGTGAAGAATACTCTTCAATTTCCTTTGACATAATCATTGAAGGAAGCAAAGCGCCCCGGAGCATTACGCACATAACGGTGTTTTCAATCTTATGGTCTATGTCCGGGATTTTATGAACCGAATACTGCTGAACAGGAGAAGTTACCGGCGTTTTTACAACAAGATAGTTCTTTGTTTCGGAATGGAATCCGCCGTATGCAAGGCGGAACAGCATTTCATAAGCACGCTGTGTATAATAGATGAATTCCTGATGACTTGTTTTTATGTCGCGAAGCTTTGCAATTACGCGTGAAGCTTCTGCATGAGCAGATTGTTCCGTTTCAAATGAAAAAATCTTAAGGGAGGGAACCTCCTTGCAAATTTCCTGCATGAGCTGTCCCATCTCATTAAAAACTTCAATAACCTTTTTTTCCTCATTTGCAAGAGCAGAACTGAATCCTCCGGCGGCTATCACCTTAAAGGATTTTTGTGCGTTTTCGTACAAAATATCCATTCTCTGCAAGTATTCCTGATCTTTATCGGTCAGATACCCGTCCAAAGACTCAGCTTTTAGAATAATCTTATTGCTCATTTTCTTCTCCCTCATAAAGTTTTGAAAGCATCTTATATATATCTATAACAATGTTTTTTACAAGTATACGGTTTTCTTCGCCGGCTTCAGCCTTTGCAGCAGGATAATCAGGATGTTTTTCGTTATATGCCTGTAAATAGCGGTTTATCAGAGCAACATCCGGTTTTACAAAACGCTTGTCGGTCAGCTCAAGCACTGCGTCCAGTGAATAAAGCAGAGAGTCAGGCTTTTGCATAACCCGCTTTTTCATTGTGCCGAATGCGAATTTGACAGGAAGCTTTACGTTTTCACCAAGCAGCAGTTTTATTACGGCCTCAGGCGAATCAAAATACCAGTCTATTATACCATCAACCGGTGCAGAAAGCATATGTTTTTTTACACTCTCATCCCAGTCAGGCAAAAACCTTGTGTTTTCTTTCGCGGTGAGACGCTGCTTTACAATCATCTCCGACAGATACTCGCGGGAAGCAAAGCAATAACCGGTTTCGGGAATTGTTACAAAAAAGTTGCCTTTAGGACTGTAGTAGTAGGAAAAAGTTTCGCCGTCACGTTCTTCTATAACACTGCGGAATCCGTTTCCTGCAGTAAAAAGCATGGAACGGAACGCCACAGGCAGGTTACCGGTTACAACAAACTGAAAGAGAAGCGGCTTTTCTTCATCGAACAAAAAATCAAGCGTACTGCCGCAGTAAAAATAATCGGCCTTGGAAAGGAGTGTTTTTTGAGCGGACGGGCTTGCATTGGGAACAACTTTCTGCATAATAGCCGTTACAAGCTCTTCATTTCCCTTTACAGGAACGGAGCAGTAAATATCCTTATTAAAGTTAAAAAACTCAAAAGGGCTTACTTCCGAAAGATAATCACCCTGTGTTTTTTCAATTGCAGGAACTGTTTCTTCTTCGGGTTCAGGCAGCGTTACCGACTGTTCGGCAGTCTGCTTTTTTGCACCTGCCGAAGATGCGCACGAAACCAGAACCGGCAGAACAAAAACAAGCGCAATTATTCCCAAAAGCTGTTTCAATCCTTTGTTAAGCACAACCTTATCCTCTATTTTGCACGGGCGACTTTTGCATTCCAGGTTTCTTCACCGGCTTCAATTTCCGTAAAATCATTACCGGTTTTTTCGGTCCATTCAAGTTTGGTTGCAAGAGTCTCCGACATTATGTATTCGGAGAAAGCATCAAACGCCTTTTTGAGCGTGGCCGAGCCGGACGCAACAATGTTGATTCTGTCTGTTACTTCAAAACCGCTTTCTTTGCGCAGGTTCTGAATACCGCGAACCATATCGCGCACATAACCTTCAAGCTGGAGTTCTTCAGTTATTTCAGAGTCGAGTGCAACTGTAAGCGTTCCGTCGTTTACAACTTTGAGATGTGCTTTTTCCTTGCGTTCAACAATAATCTTGTCGGCGTTAAGGTCAACCGTTTTGCCCTGAACATCAATACTGAGCGTAGAACCGTCTATGATTGACTGAATTGCTGACTGGTCAAGCTCCGTAATTACAGAAGCAGCCGCTTTCATAAGTGGTCCGAGTTCCTTACCGAGTGTCTTGAAGTTTGCCTTTGCGCTGAATTCAACAAGTTCGTCTTCCCTCTCGTGGAATACAACTTTCTTTACGTTCAGCTCCTCTCTTACGGATTCTTCCATTTCCATAAGAACGGCTTTTTCGTCTGGATTGCGTGTTACAAACTCAACGGATCGCAACGGCTGGCGGTTTTTGAGGTTATACTGGCTGCGCAGGCTGCGTCCCATTGAAACGGCTTTTTGAACCGTATCCATGCGGAACTCAAGCTGCAAATCGCGCTTTGATTCGTCATAAACCGGATAGTCCGAAAGGTGAACTGATTCAGCGTCTTCCGATGTTTTGAGGTTTATCCACATTGCTTCCGTGATGAACGGAACAACAGGAGCGGCAACCTGTGACAAAGTTTTTAATGCAATATAAAGAGCTTCGTAAGCTTCCTTTTTGTCGCTGTCGTTTTCGCTCTTCCAGAAGCGGCGGCGGCNNCGGCTGCGGCGGATATACCAGTTGTTGAGCTGGTCAATATACTTTACAATCGGGTCAATCGCGCGTGAAAGATCGTATTCATCAAGTGCTTCCGAAACGTCCTTAACGAGTTTCTGTGTGATTGAAAGCAGCCAGCGGTCAAGCGGATTAGCGGGAAGCGTGCTGTCAAATGCGTGTCCGCCTGCTGTAACACCGTCAATGTTAGCGTATGTGATAAAAAAGCTGTAGCTGTTCCAGAGCGGAATAAGAATACCTTTGAGAATGTCTTTTACGCCGTCGTCACTATAGCGCAAATCATCAGCCTTTACAGCCGGAGAATGCATAAGGAACAGGCGGAGCGCATCTGAACCGAACTGCTTGATTACAAGAGCAGGGTCTGTATAATTGCGCAGACTCTTTGACATCTTTTTGCCGTCAGAAGCAAGAACAAGGCCGTTTACAACGCAGTTTTCAAACGCAGGCTTGTCGAACAAGGCCGCTGCAAGAACTGTGAGCGTATAGAACCAGCCGCGTGTCTGGTCAAGTCCTTCCGAAATAAAGTTAGCGGGAAAGTGTTTTTCAAAGTATTCTTTGTTTTCAAAAGGATAATGCTGCTGGGCATATGGCATTGAACCGGATTCAAACCAGCAGTCAAGAACTTCGGGTACACGTTTCATTGTACCGCCGCACTTGCACGGAATTGTAATCTTATCTACAAAGTGTTTATGCAAATCATCAGGATATGTGCCCGAAAGGTCTGCAAGTTCCTGACGGCTTCCTACGCAAACCTGCTCACCGCAGGATTCGCATTCCCAAACAGGAATCGGGTTACCCCAGTAACGGTTGCGGCTGATTGCCCAGTCACGCGCACCTTCAAGCCACTTTCCGAAACGGCCATCGCGAAGATGGTCCGGAACCCAGACGACCTTCTTGTTGTTGGCTACCATGCGGTCTTTGATCTCGGTAACCTTCACGAACCAGCAGTCCATCGCCCTGTAGATGAGCGGGCTTCCGGTCCTCCAGCAGAACGGATAGNNAACCAGCTTCCTACAGCGCGGTAGATAAGCGGGCTTGAACAGCGCCAGCAGAACGGATAGGAGTGAAGAATCTGGTCGCGCTTTACAAGTTTGCCTTCTTTCTTGAGGCGTTCCATTACGTCCTTGTCGCAGTCCTTAACAAAACGTCCCTGATAATCGGGAACATCCGCAGTAAATTTACATTCGTTGTCTACAGGGCAGATTGTAGGGATTCCTGTTCCCTGAAAAACCTTGTTATCGTCCTCACCAAAGCCAGGTGCTGTATGAACAATACCGGTACCGTCTTCGGTAGATACAAAGTCAGCGTTAAAAATGCGGAATGCGCCGTTGTGAGGTTCTGTTCCGTCTTTGCCGTCGTTTTTGTTGTACAAATCCGCAAAATACGGGAAAAGCGGCTCATAGCGTGAGTTCAAAAGCTCACTACCCTTCTTTTTCCATACGATGTCGCATGAGGCAGGGTCTTTGTAATATGCATGCAGGCGGCTTTCTGCAAGAATGTAGTATTCATCGCCGTCGTGTACTTTTACGTACTCAATATCCGGTCCTACGGTAAGTCCGAGGTTTGAAGGAAGTGTCCACGGTGTCGTTGTCCATGCAAGGAAGTATGTGCAGCCGTTTGCCATGTCGGGGTCTTTAGCGGCAGGTCCCGCTTCCGTAACCTTAAAGCGGATTGTGATTGCCGGGTCGTGTACTTCCTTGTAACCGCCTGTTGCTAGTTCATGGTTTGAAAGAGGAGTTGCACAGTGCGGACAGGTTGGAAGAATGTAGTGTCCCTGATAAATAAGACCTTTGTCCCACAGGCTCTTGAATACCCACCAGATTGATTCCATGTATTCGGGATTCATTGTTTTGTAGTCGCGGTCAAAGTCTACCCAGCGGCCGAGCCTCGTAATTGTCTGCCGCCATTCTTTGGTATAGCGCAGAACACTTGCACGGCAGGCTTCGTTGAATTTGTCTATTCCGTAGTTTTCAATTTCTGTTTTGTCTTTGAGACCGAGTTCTTTTTCGATAAGGTTTTCAACCGGAAGACCGTGGCAGTCCCAGCCGAAGCGGCGTTCTACCTTTTTGCCCTTCATTGTCTGGTAACGCGGAATTATATCTTTGATTGTACTTGGCAAAAAGTGTCCGAAGTGAGGCAGGCCTGTTGCAAATGGAGGTCCGTCATAAAAAACATATTCAGGGCAGCCTTCGCGCTGTGAAACGGATTTTTTGAAAATATCATTTTTTTCCCAAAAGGCAAGTATTTTTTCTTCCTGCTCAGGAAAGTTTACTTTTGGGTCTACTGATTCGTACAAAATATTCCTCCAAACTGTAAGTACATTATTTTGGAATATTATTACACAAAACAGGAATTTATTCTATAGTTACTGAAACAGTCAAATCTATTCATCCCGATGATTTTTTCTTCAGCATGAATAGATTTGAAATAATTAGCTGTTTTTACGCCTTGGCAAGAATTGATTCAATCTCGCTCTGGATTGCGCTTACAAGTGCTCCGGCTTCTTTTTTGGCAGCCTGCAAATCGTTGTTCTTTACCGCAACCGGACAGTTTATATAAAACTTGATTTTTGGTTCCGTGCCGCTCGGACGTGCGCTTACAATGCAGCCGCCGTCAAGGTAGAACTGGAGAACATTGCTCTTTGG
>DBWK01000056.1:3991-4137 GCA_002308875.1 Treponema sp. UBA1240 | reverse complement strand
AAGTTCTTGGAGATTGCCTTGTCTTCATAGTATCCGTACTTGAGGTACAGTTCTTCAAGTCTCTGCAGCAGGGATTTGCCCTTTGAACGCCAGTAAAGAGTCATCTCCGCGCACATTGCGGCGGCTGAAACACCGTCCTTGTCGCG
>DBWK01000056.1:0-3862 GCA_002308875.1 Treponema sp. UBA1240 | reverse complement strand
AAACGGTCAACCATTGCTGTTGTTACGATTGAACGGATTAATGCCGGATTCTTAGGAATTGTACCGAATTCTTTACGTGAAAGCAGAATATAGTCTGTAAGGAGAACACCCATCTGGTTTCCTGTAATGAGAACGTATTTGCCGTTAGCGTCAGGAACTGCACTGCCGAATCTGTCAGCATCGGGGTCGGTTGCCATAACAACATCCGCCTTTTCTTTTTCCGCTAGTTCAACAGCCATTTTAAGTGCAGGGGCTTCCTCAGGGTTCGGTTTTTCTACCGTATGGAACGTACCGTCCGGCTCACGCTGTTCAGGAACGGTTATAACCTTAAGTCCCAAATCGCCGAGTACTTTTTCAACATGCATTGCACCTGTTCCGTGCAAAGGTGTATAAACAATCTTTACTTCTTTTGCCTTTTCTTTTATCAGTTCGGGGCGGAAAAGCTGGCTCTTAACCATTTCCTGATAAGGAACATCAATCTTGCTGTCAATCATGATAAGCTTTCCGGCTTTTATTGCTTCTTCCTTTGTCATAAGCTTTACGGAAGAAACTGAATTAACTTCTTCTATAATACCGACGTCGTGGGGCGGAATTACCTGTGCGCCGTCATTCCAGTAAGCTTTGTAACCGTTGTACTGCGGCGGATTGTGTGATGCGGTAACTACAACGCCTGTATCGCAGCCAAGTTCTCTTACCGCATATGAAAGTTCAGGTGTTGGACGCAGGCTTGTAAAAAGATACGTTGTAAAGCCGTTTGCCGCGAATATGCAGGCGGTTGCTTCCGCAAAAACGTCAGAGTATTTGCGCGAATCGTATGCGATAACGGCGGAAAGTTTTCCTGCCTTTGCTTTTTCGGGGAATGCTTTTATAACATAGTTTGCAAGTCCCTGTGTGGCATTGTGTATAACATAAGTGTTCATGCGGTTTGTTCCGCCACCGATTACACCGCGCAAGCCGCCGGTACCAAATTCCAGATTGCGGTAAAAACGGTCTTCAAGTTCCGTAAAATCTTCTTTTTTAAGCAGTTCTTCAACTTCGGTGCGGAAGTGCGCATCCTTTTCGTTTTTAATATAATCGTTAACTCTTGAAATAATATCTTCTTTTGTCATGGAAGTCTCCTGTAATTTTGTAGAATGATTATAGCATATTTTTTTACATTGTGTGAGAAAAAATTAAAAATGACAACCTGCTCCAGGTTAATTTTGTACCACAAAACAAATCATTCAGGGAATGGGAGCCCAGCGACGGCGAAAAGTAAGATAACTTTCCTAAAGGGCACCCTTCTTACTTTTCGCCTGCGTCCCATTCCCTGAATGCTAATGATATATGTGTTATAAAATAAGTCGAGCTGTCAGGTGTTTTGAAACTTTAAAAACTTGTTTTTTTGTGATTTTTATGCTATACTTTTTACTGTAAAAAGCAGTAAAAATCTGCTTTTACCTGCCTTTTTGGGAATGCGAATTCCTAATCTAATTAGATTATGCTCCCTGTTACTGGGCTATAACACTCCCTTTTACTGACTGTCAACGATCCCTTTTACGTACGTATTACAATTCCTTTTAGCCTAGTATTAATGTCCGTTACAGTACTTGTTTATAGATTATTCATTAGCTGTTCATCAGTGGTTCAACTGTCAGCTGAAGATAAGCACCAGTTTCCGTTCAAGTTCAGAGTCATAGGGGTTCCGGTTTACTTCTCTATTTCCTGCAGAATATAAACAAAGTTTTCGTCTTTATTTTTTTGAACAATTTCTATTCTTTGTTTTGGATTGATTGTAGCACCAGTATTACCTACAAAGCCAATAATCTCGTTTTCACTAATCTGTATAGAATTAACAGTGGTTATATCACATAAACTATTACTTGTCTTGCATAAATTTGCATATTTTATCGAAAAATCTTCGGTTTCCGTTAAAATAAAAATTCCATCATCGCTATCATATGAAATTTTTAAAACTTCAGAATTTATACAAGCTCTTACAGGAAATCCTACTTGAAAATTTTGATTTTCGATAATAATGACATCTTCATTTGTTTTAAATGATATATTTCTTAATGGAACAGATAATACCGTTAATTTGTTATTTTCATCTGTATTAATACCTAATAATGTTCCTTTAATTATTTTTTCTTCTTCTTTTACACATATTTCATGGACATTTAAAATAAAAAAAATGCTTCCATCATCTTTTTCAATTTCTATACTTGATAAAATATTATTATTTTTCGAAATTCGTTTGACTGTTCCGTCAACAGCAGAAAGAATCTCGTTATTACATAATTCAATATAATCATTCGAATTTTTCTCTGAATATGCAAAACATAATAAATAACAAGCGGAAAAAATAAGTAAGATTACAATTCTTTTATATTTGAAAAAACTCATTCATCATCTCCTGTTATAACCCAACATAATTTTTTCAAGTAAAAAAATCTAACAAAAGGGTACTCCGCTGATGCTTAAAAAATCAGTTGCCTGTTCACAACTGTATCACTTGTCTTTTAAATAATGTATCAGTTCCCTGTTACACAGTGTAACAGGCACTATGTTACCTGTTGTAACAAAGTAATTTTTGTTACATCAAGTAACAAATATAAAAAAATTGTATCAACCAGCAGAATTTCAATTTAAAATACACCGGGAATTATGCTGAAATATTCTTATCAGGTTTTACACTTTACAGATTCCGCAAGTTCACTTACTTTTTCGGGAGAAAGTCCGGTATATTCTGCTATATCCTGTAATTCAAGTTTATTTTTTTTCAGCATATTTATTGCTATTGCCAGAGCATTTTCTTCTTTTCCTTGTTCATAACTGGAATCGACTAAATCACAGTAATCCATGTATTCTTTATATTCACGTGCCGTCATCTTTATCTTTGCCTCCCGTTCCTTAAGTCTCTTGCAAAGGTCTGTCTCCGGTTTGTCAGTAAGCAGGAATTTTAACAGTTCCGACTTTTCCTTTGATTCAATGTCTTTCCACTTACTGCAATTATAAAACACTTTCATCGTTCTGTCTTGTAATTTTATCGAATTATTTTCACAACAGATATTTTCAAATGTATAAACCGGAAGCCCTTTTTTGAACAAATCATCAAGGCAGATAAAGATTACAATGTTGTCCTTTAATTCCGAATATCGGTGCCCCTTCTGCAGATAGTCAAGATCCATTATGTCCTGGTAGTATCTACTGCGTTCCCTCAGTTCACTGTAAACGGTGGTCTGAATCTCAATGTCAAAGTCGCGGTTATCGTCGGATGTATGAACATCGAGCCTTACACCTTTTGCATCTGGACCTGTGAAAAGGCTCTTTTCGGGTTCGGGGTAAGTAAGCCTGTCTATCTTAATGTCGAGTAGAACTTCAAGAACCTTCCGACAGGTTTCTTCGTCTTCCATGACCTTTGCGAACATATAGTTGTCTGAACAGCGGAGCTGTTTAAATGGTTTTGGTTTTATGATTTTATCCATATTTTTGCCTCCGCTATATGTATAGGTTTAAATATTTGTTTTTGTACGCTTTTGAGAAAAAAATGAAAAAGTTGCATAAAACATCAGAACAGAATAAAATCTTATCTGTCACAAACGGATGCAAAAAAAATAATAACACTATAACTGTGTGTAACCACTGAACATCCTTCCGTTTTCGGGCAGGTGAAGAAAAAAAGGTAGAAAAAAAATGAAGGTGAAGAAGGTATTTTTGTTTTTTGTTTTATTACAAATGTCTGTTTTTATTTTTCCGATTGATATGGAAACATTCTATACACTTTCACCCGAAGATCAGGTTGACAGTTGGCTTGAAGAATATCAGAACGACAAAGATTATATCCGCAGATGGAACTATCAGATAATATGTATGTATTTCA
>DBWK01000082.1:39105-39241 GCA_002308875.1 Treponema sp. UBA1240 | reverse complement strand
TAAAAGGGAGTGTTATAGCCCAGTAATTGGGAGCATAATCTAATTAGATTAGACACCATAATCTAGCTAGATTATGATTTATAATCTAGTTAGATTGTTCCGGATAATCTAGTTAGATTAGGAATTCGCATTCCAC
>DBWK01000082.1:38117-39003 GCA_002308875.1 Treponema sp. UBA1240 | reverse complement strand
CAAGTTTTTCGAGTTGCAAAACACCCTACAGCACAACTTATTTTATAACACATACAGCATTATTATTCAGGGAGTGGGACGCAGGGAAAAAAGCAAGAAGGGACCCTATGGAAAGATTTCTTGCTTTTTTTCCCGTCGCTGGGACCCACTCCCTGAATAATTAAAGCCGCTTGGGGCGCAAAATAAGCTGAGAGCTGTCGTGTATCTATATTTGTTGTAAATTTTTAGAGCCTGCTTACAGCGACCCCGTCTTGCAGAAAGCCTTTATTTACTCTACAATAGCATAAAATTACGCATATTTTTTAGAGGTTGTTATGTCAAATTACCCTTTTGAATCAATCGAACCCAAATGGCAGAAATACTGGGAAGAACACAAGACGTTCAAAGCAGTTGAAGACAAAAAGTTTCCTAAAGAAAAACGCAGATACGTTCTTGACATGTTCCCCTACCCATCCGGCGCGGGACTACACGTAGGACACCCCGAAGGCTATACGGCTACGGATATTTACTGCCGCTTTTTACGAATGAGGGGCTACAATGTTCTTCATCCGATGGGCTACGATTCTTTCGGGCTTCCGGCAGAAAACTACGCAATAAAGACAGGTACACATCCTGCCGTTACAACAAACCAGAATATAGAAAACTTTACACGACAGATAAAATCACTCGGTTTTTCATACGATTGGGACAGAAAAGTTTCAACCTGCGAAAGCGATTACTATAAGTGGACGCAGTGGATTTTTCTCAAGCTGTATGAGAAGGGACTCGCCTACGAAGCCGAAACACCGATTAACTGGTGCCCCTCATGTTTGACAGGCCTTGCCAATGAGGAAGTAAAAGACGGCAAATGCGAACGCTGCGGTGAAATTGTAACACACAAAACAAT
>DBWK01000082.1:3970-38061 GCA_002308875.1 Treponema sp. UBA1240 | reverse complement strand
CTTGACAGCCTTGACTGGCCCGAAAGCGTAAAATTGATGCAGAAAAACTGGATCGGCAAATCAGAGGGCGCTGAAGTAACTTTTGCTATCGCAGACAAAGACGGAAAACCTACAGCAGACTCCCTTACTGTTTACACCACACGCTGTGATACACTTTTCGGCGCAACCTATATGGTAATTGCACCGGAACACAAACTTGTTTCCAAACTCGCTACAAAAGAACAAAAAGCCGCTGTCGACGAATATGTTGAACAGGCCGCAAAAAAGTCAGATCTCGAAAGAACAGACCTCGCAAAAACCAAAACAGGCGTTTTTTCCGGCAGTTATGCGATTAATCCTGTAAACGGCAAGCTCATTCCTATATGGATTGCTGATTACGTTCTCATTTCTTACGGAACAGGCGCAATTATGGCTGTACCGGCACACGATGACCGTGACTGGGAATTTGCAAAAAAATTCGATTTGCCTATCATTGAAGTATTAAAGTCCGAAGTTGACGTTCAAAAGCAGGCATGGACACAGGACGGTATTCACGTAAACTCAGAGTTTCTGGACGGACTCAACAAGGCAGACGCTATTGCAAAAATGCTTGAATGGCTTACCAAAAAAGGCTGCGGCAAAAAAGCCATAAATTACAAACTCCGCGACTGGATTTACAGCCGCCAGCGTTACTGGGGAGAACCGATTCCGCTTGTACACTGCGAAAAATGCGGCTGTGTAGCCGTTCCCGAAAAGGATTTGCCGGTAAAGCTGCCTGACGTAAAAAGCTACCAGCCGACTGGTACAGGCGAAAGTCCGCTTGCCGCTATTGATTCATGGGTAAACACAACCTGCCCAAAGTGCGGCGGAAAAGCCAGGCGGGAGACAAACACAATGCCTCAGTGGGGCGGCTCATGCTGGTATTATCTGCGTTATCTCGATCCGCACAATGACAAACAATTTGCATCCAAAGAAGCTGTTGAATACTGGATGCCGGTTGACTTGTATGTTGGCGGTGCGGAACACGCTGTTCTTCACCTTTTGTACGCCAGATTCTGGCACAAAGTTCTTTATGATCTGGGACTTGTAAATACAAAAGAGCCTTTCCAGCGCCTTATCAACCAGGGACTCATCACATCGTTCGCATACCAGCGCAAAAATAAAACGCTTGTTCCTACTGATGAGGTTGAAGAAAAGGACGGTAACTTTTACGAAAAAGCCACCGGCGAAAAGCTGGAATGTGTTATAGCAAAAATGTCAAAGTCGCTCAAAAACGTTATCAACCCTGACGACGTAATACGCGAATACGGTGCTGACAGTGTGCGCATGTATGAGATGTTCATGGGACCGCTTGAAGTTTCTAAGCCGTGGAACACAAAAGGACTTATCGGTGTAAGCCGCTTCCTTGAAAAAGTTTGGGCAATGGGAGAAAAGCCTCTCACAAATGATGAGCCCACACCAGAGTTAAGAAAACTTCTTCATAAAACCATCAAAAAGGTAACGGAAGATACTGAAAATCTCTGCTTTAACACTGCTATAAGCCAGATGATGATTTTTGTAAACGATGCCGCAAAGTTGAACACAATTCCGACTTTGCTTATGAAAGACTTTGTAAAGCTCATCTACCCCTACGCTCCTCACCTTGGTGAAGAACTGTGGCAAAAGCTCGGCAATAAGGATACCATCACATACGAGCCGTGGCCGCAGTACAACGAAGAGTTCTGCAAAGACGACAGCTGCAACATTGTTGTTCAGATTAACGGAAAAATCCGCGACAAGTTTGAAATTGTGCTGAATACTGAAAAAGATGTTCTTCAGGCAAAGGCTCTCGAAACTGACGGTGCAAAAAAATTCCTTGAAGGCAAGGAAATTGTTAAAATAATCGTAGTTCCGAATAAGCTTGTAAACATTGTTGCAAAATAGCGGTACAAAGGATTAGTAATGAATTTTATAGATTTGCGCAGTGACACCGTAACATGGCCTACTGACGAAATGCGGAAGGCCATGGCAGAAGCAGCGGTGGGCGATGATGTTTATGGAGACGACCCTACAGTAAATGAACTGGAACAATACGGTGCGAGTATAACCGGAAAAGAAGCAGCGCTTTTTGTTCCGTCCGGTACGTTCGGGAACCAGCTTGCGCTGTTCACGCACTGCAACAGAGGTGACGAAGTTATTCTTGACGAAAACTGCCACATTGTGCAGCACGAAGTAGGTGCGAGTGGAATTATTGCAGGCGTACAGCTCAGGACTATTCCGTCTGACAAAGGGCAGATTGCGCCGGAAGAATTTATCCGCCGTATCCGCCACACCGACGACATACACGAACCCAAAACAGGCTTAATCTGTCTTGAAAACGCACATTCTTCAGGAAAAGTATTATCGCTTGAATTTATGCGCGAGATGAAGTACATCTCAACGCGTCATCATGTTCCGATTCATCTTGACGGTGCAAGAATCTTTAATGCGGCGGCATCTCTCGGTGTTTCTGCCGTTGATATTGCGGAAAACGTAGATTCAGTAATGTTCTGCCTTTCAAAGGGACTTTGTGCGCCGGTAGGTTCGCTTTTGTCCGGTAGCAAAGAATTTATAGACAAGGCAAGACTTAACCGCAAAATTATGGGCGGCGGAATGCGGCAGAGCGGTGTTCTTGCGGCTGCCGGTCTTATTGCACTCAAAACAATGCGTCTAAGGTTGCAGCACGACCACGAAACGGCGTTCTACCTTGCAAGCTGCCTTACACTTTTACCCGAAATTGAAATTGATGTTATGGACGTGCAGACGAATATGGTTTATTTCCGGTTTAAGGACTACGAATACGAACCGGAAGCTTTCTGCGAGTTTTTTAAATCCAGAGGAATCTGCGTTAACGGTCCTGATAGGAACGGAAACATAAGACTAGTAACGCATTACTGGATTGAGAAGGAACATATTGATAAATTTGTAGAAGCCTTAAAAGAGTTTGTAACGGAAGATTAATCTTCACGTGTCCAGGCATCTATGAATTCCATCATATACTGCTGGATGTCGCCGAACCATTTTTTCTGCAGCGCACAGGCTTCTTTGCCGATGTAGCGGTAATGCCAGCATTCCCACATATAACCGGTAACATCTTCATAACCTGCAGGAAATGAAAGCGAAAAGCCGTATTCGGCGGCATGATCGTAGAGCCACCTGCCCTGTTTTGTTTCTGCAAATTCATCGGTAATGGAACCAAAGTCTATCGCAGTACCGAGTTGGTGCTGGCTTGTTCCGGCTCTTGCGGAATATCGTTCGGCAAGAGCTTCGCCGTCCTGTGCAACATAGCGGGCAAATAGTTTTTTCTGATAGTCATAAGAACGGTATGTACTGCTTACAAGCAGTGTGATGCCGTCTTTTTTTGCGCCCCGGCTCATAACCTGCAAGGCTTTTTCAACTGGAATCCGCAACGACAAATCATTGCGGCTTATGTTATACAAATCGTTCTTTTTTAGTGGAATTAAATCTTCCGGTACATAATCCGGCTGCAAAAAATGGGTTTTATCAACCAGAACAAGCAGAAAATCGCTGTCATTATCCAGTACAGCTTTTAATTCCTGCAAAAACTGATTCTTATTGTTAAGTATCTCGTTCTTTGATGAAAAATTCATAGTGCCAAGAATTTTTGCAAGCTTTATTTCTTCCGCATTTGTAGCTGCGGAACACGACGTTGCAAATACAAACAAACAAACACAGATGAGAAAAATAAATCGTTTTGACTGCTTCATTTTACAAAACTTCTGTAAGTGAATATATTACGGGGAAACAATCCGCAAATCCCGTGGACTGTATTGCTTTTTGCGCAATCGGCGACGGATGCATTATATAAATCTTGTTGCCGGCTTCTTCCGCATCATCGTAGGCAGCCAATAATACCCCAAGTCCGGACGAAGACAGGTTGGTAATATTTTCCATATCAATTACAAGGTTTGTCTCCTTTACAATGGAAAATACCATAGTCTGAAAGTCCAGATAAGTGTATGAATTCAATACACCGGAGACTTCCAACAGAACATAATTCGCGCCTTTCTTTTCTTTAATTACAATCTGTTCCATTAAGACTTCCTCCCGTTTATAATCGGCATTTCTTCCCTATTCCTGTACTTTTAACATTCTTACAGCTACTGCGGTTACATCGTCCTGCAAATCTTTGGACGTAAACTGCAGCATATCATCAAACAAAAATTTAACCAGTCTGCCGGATTCAAAAGTTTTGTTATCCAGTATGAGTTTTTGTACACGGTCTTTTCCGTACATTTCGCCGCGCAAAGACTCGGAATCCAAAAGACCGTCTGTACAGGCAAGAACAATGTCTCCCGGATTAAGCTTTATCTTCTTAACCTTTATTATATTGCTTATTTTCTTCATAAAGCCGAGAACTTTTCCATCGCCCTGAATCTCAATAACGTTGTTATAGGATTCGGTATACAGGAACAATACCGGCAAACCGCAGTTCGCATAGTACATTGTATTCGTAGTAAAATCGAACAGAGTAAAAAGACCGGCAAAGAACGTTCCGCGCGGAAGGTTGTATTTGATAAAATGATTTACTTTTTCAATCAATTCCTTAAAATCAGCTGTTTCAATAAGGAAAGTTCTGATGATTGACTTAAGAATAACCATCGACATACTTGCGTTCAAACCCTTACCGCTTACGTCACCCATAATCATCATGTAGCGGTTGTCGTTCAAACGGATAAAATCGATAAAGTCGCCTCCCAAGCTGCGTGCTGACTGCGAAATATAACCGACATCTACTGAAGGAACGTTTATCCTATCAACGTTTTCCTGAATTGAACGGATAACCTGTGAAGAGAACTGAATTTCACGGTCAACCGTACCAACTACCGACTGGTTAGCGATGTTCTTCATATAAAAGCCGAACAGGAAAAAGTACGAATACAGGTTTGAAAATACTCTTTTGTCGTAATCTGAAAAAAAGTTTCCGCGGCGTTTTGCACCAAGCGAAATAAATCCGAACATGTGGCGTCCTTCGCGGAGAACAATCAGCGCATCAGATTTTAAGTCCTCAAAAAGAGCATTCAAATTGTCTCTGAACAGAGAGAACTCATGCAGTGTTTTAGCCTGTTGTCTGAAAATAATTGAACTTGTTACACTGGACAACGAGGAGATTATCGGCGCATCCTGTGGAATATCTTTTGAAGCCGTTATTTCGGACGTATAAACGGATTTAATAATTCCTGATTCAGTTTCGAGCATTATTTCTACATGTGTAGTTTCCGTATACTCTTTCATCAGCGAAACAAATTCTGAAATAAGCGTTTCCGGTTCCTGATTGTAGTCAAACTTGGAGAGTTTTGCTTCAAGCATATCTTCATATGCATTTGCACTGGCAAAGTTCATTTTTTTAATTTTTTCAGTTGCAAAATACTGAAGCAGTTCAACAATTGAAGTTCCCAAAACAAAAGTAATCCAGAATACAACAGGTTTTACAGCTTTTAGTGGCAGCAGTATTGCAAAAAGTAGTCCTATGATAACAGCGCTAAAAACGTATTTAATTGAAAACTGGGCTGTTCCTTTAACAATTGTAGATAAGTCAATGATTATTGAAAGCTGCATTATTTTTGAAACCAGTAACAGGAAAACCGCCAGCGGAAGAATAAACAGCGAGGAATACATAGGCACGTATTTGGAGGCAATGTAGAGCAGATAATACAAACCGCAGCAAACAACCGCCGAAGCTATAAAAAGGTATATCTGCTGCATATATATGCGGCCTTTTTTTCCAAATGAACGGAAGAACAGAATTACAAACGACAGTACAGGAATCAAAATGAAAAACAGGGCTACAAAGGTCTGAAGCCAGGTAAAACCCAAAAATGCTTCAGAATTGCCTGTAATAACGATCGAATTTTTCATGTCAAAGGCAAAATCATCCAGCCGTGATATGAAAAATGCACCGCATAAGCATATTATGACCTGTAATACTGTATGAAACTTGTTTTTAGGAAAATCAGAAAACGTAAGACAGAAATGCAGCAAGCTTGCTACAAAAACAACAAGCGTAAACAGTGTAATTCTGCCGCACAGACTAATCAGCTGTGTATTTGAAAAAAGCATGCTGATAAATACTATTAAAAAGAAAATAGAAGTAACAACCAGCCACAATATCATATCAACAAGAGGTCTTGCCTTTTGGCCTTTCGTATCTTCAATACTTGTCTGTGTATCTATTTGAACTGAAAAGAGAATGAGTCCGATGCAGAGAACCAGATTAATTATTAAGAAAATCATTTTTTACCTCTCAATTTTTACAGCAAGCATGGTAACGTCATCGCGTAATTTTTTGTTACCGTTGTATTCCAATACAAGATCCGAAATATCGTTGACAAAATGCTGTGCAGACTTAAATGCGCTGTTTTGAACAGTCTGCTTGTACAATTCCGTATCGCCAAGCTCTATGCCTTCGTCGTTCATAACTTCGGAAACACCGTCAGTCGCAATAAGAATCATATCGTCATAAAACAGCTTTTTAGTTTCAACGCGGATGTCATCCAGTTCGATGATACCAACAAGACTGCAGCTTGATTCAAGCGGTTTGATGTTAAAACCGGCAGGAGTTTTTGTAATTATTATAGGATCTGACATTGAAGCGTTTACGTAGGTTATTGTCATTGCCGCCGTATCCACGATTCCCAGGAACATAACCGTGTACTTGTCGTCAAATTTCATACCCTTGATAGCTGCATCAACAGCTTTAATCATATTAGGCAGGTCTTCTTTGTTCTGAATGTTCTTAACGGTATTGATAACGATACCCATAACCAATGCGGCGGCAAGACCTTTACCGGAAACGTCACCGAGAAGGAACAGTGTTTTGTCCTCGTTTATCGGCAGAACGGAATAATAGTCACCGGAAACATTTACCAGCGGTCGGAAGTAAGCGGCAATGTCGAGATGTTTTACCTGCGGCATAACGGCAGGGAGGAAAGAACGCTGTGTTTCGGCAACCATGTTCCATTCCTTCGAAAGTTCTGAAATACGTGTAAGATCTGTAATTATGGAACTTCGGTTTGTGAATGAAACAAATTCGTCATAAAGCTGAGAAAAAATTACCGGATCAAAAAGTCTTGTATACCGGCACAATACATAAAAGTGGTGGTTTTCATGAACAAGAAAAAAACCGCGGGATTTTTTCTGCGCGGAAGTAACACCCAACTCATCATCAAAAAAGTATACACCATCTGCGGTGTTTTTTTTGAAGTTCATTTCAAGCGTTTGAAGAGTCTGCTGAGCACTGACTATCCGGTCAGGGCTGTTATAAACTACATAATTGTTTTTTTTGTCCATGTACAAAACGGAGCAGTCTGCACGGTCTTCAAGCTCGGTTCTGATTGCTTCGAACAAATCATCAAGAGAATAGGCAAAACGTATTTTTGATATAAAAGAACTTAAAAGATCAGTTTCTTTAGTAAACAGTGAATTCTGCCGGATTTTTTCGGCATAGGTGTTGTATGCATAGTTTGCCAAAAATTGAAAAACAAGAAAAGCGACAAATGCAACCGCAAGATTAAAGAGGAACGGGAGTCCGTCAGAGGGAACAAGAACAGTTGTAAATAATATGAATAACAGAACACTACATATTCCGGTTAAGGCAAGCAAAACTTTTATACGGACTTTATACATTTATAATCCTCATACAATATTTAGTTTATTTTAATTATTATATCACAGTATCTTTAAAAAATGCAAAAAAAATAACACATAAAATAATAAATATTATAAAAAAAAGCTCCCTTTGAGGGAGCTTTTTTAAAACAAACCGAAGTTATTTTTCGGCAATCAGAAGTGTTTTTGGATCCAGCTTCAGATTGGCTTCTTTAATTGCTTCGTTCCGAACTTTGAGGATTCGCAGCTGAGTGCTGTCCGGCTTTGCTTCAAAGTAAACAACCGCATCAAACAAGTCCAAAAGAGCCTTGTCAAACATATCGGTTAAAGCGGAAGCATCGGTATTGTAGCTGTACCATACGGCAATTCCCGCTTCTTTTGCGAAAGCTTTCATTTCTGCAAAGTCTTCGTTTGTTCTTTTTGCAAAATTAAGTCCGTCAATGATAACGCATTCAGGTTTGATTCCACCTTGAGAAAGTGCTTTCATTGTAGAAATAATCTGCTTTGTTGAAACAGTGTCCTGGTTAAAGTTGAGTACAACACGGTTTTTGAATATATCATCCTTAAAATCCGCATCAATCTTTCGTTTTTTGGACATTTCGGTATAGATGTCTTCATACCAAGTCATTACATAGCTTGCATGCTGGTCGAATGAAACGTGTACAACCTGTTTTCCCTGAATAAGCTTGTCAAATCCAATCTGAACAAGTACTGAAGTTTTTCCGACACCTTTTTTTGATGTCAGAACACCGATTTCTCCAGCCTTTATTCCTCCATTCAGTGCTTTGTCCAAAAAGCGTACAGAACTGCGGTCAATAAGTTCCTGTTTTACCATCGACTACTCCTTATTTGCCCTGTTCCTTGCGTTTCTTTTCCTGATAGTCTGCAATCAGTTTTTCAGAAACACTTGCCGGAACTTTGCCGTATTTTTCGAATTCCATTGAGAATTCGGCCTTACCTTGTGTTAATGAACGGAGAACTGTTGAGAATCCGAACATTTCACTCAGCGGAACTTCTGCATCAACACGAGAGAAGTTGTCATCTTCGGTAGACGAAACTATTATACCACGTCTTTGGTTAATTGCGGCAAAAATATTTCCCTGAAATTCAGTAGGACCTTCGATGGAAACTTTCATAATTGGTTCCATAATGCATGGTTTTGCTTTTGCGTATGCTTCCCTGAAAGCACCAATAGCAGCCAGTTGGAACGCAATATCTGAAGAGTCAACCGGATGGGACTGACCGTCGTTAATTGTACATTTTACGCCGACAATCGGGAATCCGATAAGAGAACCTTTTTCCATTGATTTGCGGAAACCCTTGTCACAGGATGGAATGTATTCGTTAGGAATTGCACCACCCTTGATATTGTCTACAAATTCGTAATCTTTGTCTGCGAGCGGTTCCATAAAACCTGCAACACGACCATACTGACCTGAACCACCGGACTGTTTTTTGTGCGTATAGTTGAAGTCAGCCTGCTGTGTAATGGTTTCACGATAAGCAACCTGCGGCATACCTGTTTCAACTTCACACTTATATTCACGGCGCATACGCTCAACGTATACTTCAAGGTGAAGCTCACCCATACCTTTGATGATTGTCTGGTTTGATTCAGGATCAACATAAGTCTGNNTGGAATGTCGGGTCTTCTTTTGTAAAGCGGTTAAGAGCCTTAGCCATTTGATCCGCAGCTTTTTTATCTTTCGGTGTAATTGAAAGAGAAATAACCGGATTGGGAACAAACATTGAAGTCATTGCGTAGTTAAGACCGCCGCCGCAGAATGTGTCTCCTGAAGCACAATCAATACCGAACAATGCAACAATATCGCCAGGAGCACCTTCGTTAATATCTTCCATAGCGGCGGAGTTCATGCGAACGAGACGTCCTACCTTGAACTTTTTGCGGGCGCGTGTATTGTAAAGTTCTTCGCCTTTCTTGATACATCCCTGATAAACACGTACATAAGTAAGCTGTCCGTACTGACCGTCTTCAAGTTTAAAGCCCAGCGCAACACACGGTGCATTAGGATCGCTTGAAAGTTCAACCTGCTCTTCGTTTTTGTCAAGGTCGAGCGCATAGTTTTTAACTTCCGTAGGATTTGGAAGGAATTTTACTACACCGTCGAGCAATGGCTGAATACCCTTGTTCTTGTATGCGGAACCGAGGAAAACCGGTACAAACTGCTCTGCGAGCGTTCCCTTGCGGATAGCTGCGTTAATCATATCTTCCGTGGGATTGCCTTCGAGCATTGCTTCCATAAGTTCATCACTGAACATAGAAGCAGCATCAAGCAGTTCTTCGCGGTATTTGTTTGCTTCGTCAACAAGATGAGCAGGAATTTCAGCATAGCGGAGCTGTGTTCCTGAATCACCTTCAAAATAAATTGCTTTCATGGAAATGAGGTCAACAACACCTTCCAATTTGTCTTCAAGACCAATCGGGATTTCCATCATGTATGCGTTAAGTCCGAGTTTTTCGCGGAGCTGCATGCGAACCTTGAACGGGTTTGCACCTGTACGGTCACATTTGTTTACAAAAGCGATTCTCGGAACGTGATAGCGTTTTAACTGACGGTCAACAGTAATTGACTGTGACTGAACACCACCAACTGAACACAATACGAGGATTGCGCCGTCGAGAACGCGCAGAGATCTTTCAACTTCTACAGTAAAGTCTACGTGTCCGGGAGTATCAATAACGTTAAAAACATGATCTTTCCACTGAACCTGTGTTGATGCTGACTGGATAGTAATACCGCGTTCGCGTTCCAGTTCCATGTTGTCCATTACAGCACCGACACCATCCTTTCCGCGTACTTCATGAATTGCGTGAATTTTATCGCAATAAAAAAGGATTCTTTCTGACAGGGTTGTCTTTCCCGAGTCAATGTGGGCGCTGATACCGATATTCCTCATTTTGGAAATATCCATATTCCTAGTACCTCTCAATAATATTTTATGCAGTTAATACCGCAAAAGTTTGCGTGTTTATAGTGATTTAATCACAATAATTCCAGTTTTGAGTGTACAAAAAATACACAAACTTTTCAATACTTTTATAACGGTAATTTACGTTTTTTTGCGGTTTGATGTATAATTTTTATAGAACGTGCAAAACAGTGGTATTCGGAACAAAAGTTTAGCGTGAAAAAGCTTCGTTCAGTTCAGAAACCTTGCAGTCAAATATGTTCACGTCAGGAAGCGTTTCAAGCATTGTTACCTTGCCGTCAAATACAACACCGTCGTCAATCTTGAGGCGGGCTGTCTTGATGTTTCCGGTTATAACGCTGCCCTGTCGCAGTTCTACCTTGTCCTGCGCTTCCATGTTACCCGTAACGGTTCCACTTATGATGATTGAACCTGCGGTAATTGTATCCGCTGTGCATTCTGCATTTTTTGCGATTACAAGATTACCTTCGGATTCTATAGTCCCTTCAAATTTTCCGGTAATTTCCAGATTATCCGTAAAACGAAGATTACCGACGAATTCTGTTTCCTTTCCGAATACTGTTGTGTTTTTTACTTCAATCTTATCTGACATTTTCATCTCCGTTATTCTTTATTCTTTTTATTACAGTTTTTATCAACCCGACCAAAAACAGTCCAAGTCCTGCAACCGCAAACGCCACACCGACAAAATCGCCGTATCTGGTATATATTGTTTCCTTATAGTTTTTAACAAGCGGAAGATCAACGGTAATATATGTCTGCGTAAATGGTTCAGCCATTTTAAGTATTTTTCCGTTTGAATCTACAAGCACAGTCTGACCTGAGGCAGTGGCTCTTACAGCAGGGACTCTGTTTTCGACACAGCGGAAAACAGCCATCGAAAGATGCTGGTACTGACAGGCTGCGCTCTTTGACCATGCGTCATTTGAAATATTTACAAAGGCTCGTGCACCGTTACGGACAAATTTTCTGCCTGTATCGCCGAATGTATCTTCAAAACATATCGGAGTACCGAACTTCAAGTCGCCTACTGTAAAAACAACAGGCTCAGTTCCGGGTTCCCACATATGAGTATCACCGTTCAATAATATCTGATAAAGCCGTGGAAACAGTGTTTCAAACGGGAAATATTCCGTAAATGGGACAAGATGAATTTTAAAGTATTTTTCCGGATTCGGCGGTATGCAGTTTTTGCCGGGAACAAAAAGCAGTGCACTGTTATAATCCAGGATATCGCTTTCTCCCATTCTGTTGTATCCTGCAACACCGTGATCATTGCCGATTAAGAACGGCACATTCTTTGAATCCATATAATTCAAAAGCTTTTCTACAAGCTCATATTTAGCTCGTTCAGGCCTGTTTTTATAATGCCACTCAATTCTGGGAACGAAAGCTGTTTCGGGCCACACAACAAACTGCACATTTTTGTCCTCATCCAGTGCTTTATCCGTAAGATCTATCAGATCATCAAGATTTCTGCCGTATTCACCTATTCCACCGAGCCAGGGATCATTGTTAGGCTGAACAAGAGTAATTTTAATTTTATCATTTCCGGAATAATCAACCTGTGACACAATTCCGTATATGATTGCTGCCGCCAGACAACAAAGCCAGATGATGGCAGCAACAGTATGTTTTTTAAGCTTGCAGACAATCTGTATCTTAAAACAATTTTTGTCCAGTTTTGAAAAGATTTCCGCCAAAAAACAGGAAGGAAACGTTATCAAAGCTGACAAGCCCCATATTCCTACAATGTCTGTGCACTGGCGCAATACCGGATTCTGCCACTGTGAATATCCCGTAACACCGTAATGAAAACCGGAAAAACCCGTTGTTTTTATGTATTCGTATGCGCACCAGACAATCCACTGCACAATCCATCCATATTTGGGGAAAAATTGATAAACCGCCTTAAAAACAGGAAACGCTATCATAAGATAGATTCCGTACATTGAAGCTATAACCGATATACCGGCGGGATGAAATGTTGCAAGCCAGTATGTGTAAAGACAATAACAGCCGAAGCCATACAAAAAGCCGTAAAGCCATACGGTTTTCCAAGAGACTCTGCGAACAAGTATAAAAACTGGAATAAGAGAAAAATATATAAGGAACGGAAAGCCGTTCACTGTAATAAGATTTGGCTGCGGTAAAGTAAAGAGAAGAATACCCGACAGCAACAACAATATGTTATATAAAAACTGGGTCAGCTGAAAACTGGCAGACACCGCTTTTTTCTGTGTTTGCATAATCAACAAAACCTTCGTTCAGTAAATTAATTTTTTTTACTGCCAATATCAGTAATTCCCCAAACAGCACTCCGCAATTCCTTTCCTGCTCGGAAAGCAACTACCGAATGAGGTTCCACTGAAACACTTTCTCCCGTTCTAGGGTTTCTGGCTTTTTTTCGTCCTTTGCGAAGTCTCAGTTCAAAAGTTCCAAAACCTCGCAATTCTATAACAGAAGCATTTTTTAATGATCCTTTGATTCTATCAAGCAAAGAATCGAAAACTTCCTGTACTACTTTTTTTTCTACGCTGGTATCAAGATAAACACTTTCTACCAAATCAACTTTTGTAATTTTATTTTGAGCCATAAATCCTCATAAAGAGAACTGACAAAGCAGATTTACCGTTATCGCTATGTAATTATTAACTTCAACAAGAGAAGAACACAGCCGCTCTTAATTAAGAAAATATCCGACACTGTTTATGTAAGTACATGGATGTCTAAAATAGCTGTTGCTATTTAGACAAATCCATACTTACACGAATACGGTGATACACCGCATAATTATTTTGCAGCTGCAAATGAAGCATTAAACAACTTCATCATGCGAGACTTTTTGCGGGAAGCTGCGTTTTTAGTAATAATGCCTTTGCCGGCAGCTGTATCAAGTTCTTTAACAAGAAGTCTGAGCTTTGCAGTTGCTTCTGTTTCATCTTTTGCCTGTACTGCTGCAACAAATTTTTTTGCGCTGGTTCTTACAGAACTTTTTACGGCCTTATTTCTTAAACGGCGGACTTCACTTTGCTTATGTCTTTTTTCTGCAGATGATTTTTTTACTGCCAAAGGAAAACCCCCAAACAAAAACTGGAAAATATGTTATCAAACGTTCCGCCGTTAGTCAAGTGCGAAAGCAGAAACCCAAACTACATTTTAACTTGATTTTAGTCTGTTAATAAGGTACTATTTAACTGTGTTGTCTTTGACTAAAAAGTTTTTTTGTATTGCACTATTATTCTTCTCTACAGTTTATATTTTTTCACAATCAGCAAGTAAAAAATTCCAAATAACCGATATATCATACGACATAACAGGAATAACACGAGAAAAAGCTCTTGATGATGAACTTGACATAGACCGCACAAAAATATTCAAAACGCAGAAAGAATTGGACGCATATATTGCAAACATAAGAATGAATTTGAATAATAACCGTGTTTTTAAGGAATCAGACGTAAAAGTTTCCTACGGAACGCGGGATTCTTCCGGTATTACGCCTGTTAAACTTCAAATCCGGACGGTTGATACAATAAACTCAATTATAGTACCCTATCCTACCTACAACTCCGATGACGGTTTATCGCTTAAAATCAAATTTAGGAACTACAACTTTCTCGGAACACTGAAAATGTTCGACCTTAATTTTACCTATCAGTACATAATAGACAACAAGGGTACAAAAGACGAAAAAAAACGACACTATGCCGGGGTTCAAACCGATTTTACGGTTCCCGTAAAAATCGGAAAACGCGAACTGTTGTGGAACCACAATATAGACTTAAGTACAAATTTTGGAAAAGACAAATATAAACCTTACGCATACTACGGAACAGGTGTAGGATATTCATTCCCAATGGGCCCGGGTTGGTTTGGCTGGAGCACAGACGGTTGGATAAAGCATGAAACAAACGGACTTTGGTACGGATATTACCATGCCGGTGTAAACTACTCATTCCCGCTTGTAAAAGATGTCGTTTCGCTCAGCATGGCAGCAAATCAGTCCTATACCTACGATCCAACCTCATACCTGCCTAATAAGCAGTATATGACAAGCAGCTTTTCAGTTGCAACGCCGTTTACCGTCGGTACAATTGAAAACTGGGGAACAATAGTCTGGACACCGTCAATTGCTTTGGGCTGGAACTGGAACCCGGAGTCTCTAAAAGGCGGTTCAAATCCTTTTAAAGACGACATGATAACTAACACATCAATAAAAGGTCCGACCATAACATTTTCGCATTCCATAGGTTCATCAAAAATTTATTGGGACGGGAACTTCCGGCGAGGTTTTTCAATTTCACTTACGCAAAGTTGGGGATACAATCTTAATACAAAAGCAATACCAATGCCCTCATACAGTCTTTCAACCCAAATGCACCTTGTAATGCCGAATGAGAGGGTTGCGATGTATAACCGCAACTGGTGGTACTTCAATATGGACGGAACAATTACCGGCTTTGCAGATAGGATGAGAGGGATTCGTTCGTCCGATTCCATTGGTTCTGACAACGTTATTGTAATGAATTTTGATTTTCCGCACAGTTTGTTAAAAACTGACTGGGTAGGCTGGGGATTTCCCAATTTTATGCGGAAAATCGATATGGAGATACAGGTTTCACCGTTTATCGACGTGGCGCTTGGTCATAACATAATTACAAATACAAATTATTTGATAAAAGACGGCTACTACTCCGGCGGTATTGAATTTCTCGTATACCCCAAAAGTATGCGCAGTATTATCGGTCGTTTCAGTATAGGTGTAGACCTTGCAAGAACAATCTTGCCGACAAGAATTGTAGGCGACAAGTCATGGCGACCTGCCACCTCAAGATTTGAAGGTTTCTTTGGTATAGGAATTTTCTATTAGAGTTAAATCTTGGACAAGAGTTCCCGGAACGCCATACTTCTCCAGTAATCTTCCGGGCAATACTGAGAAAGCGCCGATAAAAGCTCTTTACCCATTTCTTCTTTTCCGCATTCAATCAGAAGCTGCGAATACTTAAAATAACCCTTCCAAATGCCATTTTTTGAACCCCATTCCGATATGTCATAGTATTTACCGATTTTTTCCATATATGATAGAAAATCAGTATATTTGTAATCCATATCACGTTCTTTTACGGCGTCATAAAGACGGGTAAACGCTGTTAAATTGGCGATGGTTGCCATTTTTACCGCTTTTTCCTTTTCACCGCGTTCAAGGTAAAAGTCAGCAAGTTTATAATATGCGTCCAGTGAATCATATGAATGACTGCGGTACAGCATAAACAGCTTGTCTATTGTCATTTCCTTTCTTGCCATTGATTGCTTTACAGCACGCAGTAAAGAACCGTCAGCACCGGAGGGAGTAACGTAGCCGTCATCCGCGATTATAAGCTGAAGTGTTTTTTCGTATTTGTCATAATTTTTCTGTAACGAGGCTAAATATGACATTTTATACAGAATGTCGTATTTTTGATTTGGAATATCCAGAATTTCGCAATTTTCCCAGGCGGAATCCAAGTATTTTTCAGCCTGCACATATTCACCTTCAAGAATGAACAATGAGCCCAGCATATAGTCGGCTTCCGGATAAGCATAATACTTTTTGGCGGTTTCCAAAAACTTTGTCATGGAATTGGAAAAATATTCGCGGGTATATTTTGAATAAAATGAATCCAATATTATCAACGCGTCTTCAGAATTTCTCTTTTTAAACAGCTTTGAGATTTCTTCAATGTTGTCACCGGCTTTTTGAACTTCAGGAGATTTTAAAGCCTTATTCATAGTGTAAAGAACCCAGTCAATTTCATCTTTTCGCTTTTGCTTGGCAATATCTGCGTTTTTAACTGCGTTTCCGTACCTGCCATATTCGTAGTCTATCTGCGCTTCAAGCATATATCGCCATGACAAGTCCGAATCTTTGGGTTTCTGAGGATTCTGAGCAAAAAGACCACAAACTGAAAATAAGACTATGAATATGACAATCAGCTTTTTCACAATGAATTCAACTCCTCTCTGAACGCCGAATCCGCATTTTCGGGGGTAACGGTCCTTACGGTAACTCCGTGTTTAAAAATTATTACCGAATTACCCGCACCTGTTATGCCGATATCAGCGTTTTTACCTTCACCCGGTCCGTTTACAACACAGCCCATTACTGCTACAGTTATGTCCTTTTTAAGAGACTGCAGTTCGTTCTGCCATCGGTTTATGAAAGAATGTACGTCAAAGCCGTTCCTGCCACACCGCGGACAGGAAACAATCTTTACGCCTCCCGAATACAGACCGCATTCCCGCAAAATCTCCTTTGCCGTAATAACTTCGTTTTCGCTTTCAGAAGACAGGCTTACGCGTATCGTTGAACCTACACCTTCTTTCAGCAAATGACTGAAAGCCAGCGTACTTTTAACAACGCCGCCGATTACAGGTCCGGCTTCAGTTACTCCTATGTGCAAAGGTACATTATACTTTTCGGCAAATTTTTCATTTGACTCAATAGTTTCTGCAACTGAAGACGCTTTCATCGAAACGACAAAATTCTTAAAATCCAGTTTGTCAAAGTTTTCCATTTCTCTTTCGGCGGCTTTTACGAGACCTTCGGCTCTCGTTATTTTTCCTTCTTCAACAAGTTTTTCCAAATCCTTTGGCAAACTTCCGGTATTTATACCGACGCGAATAGCACTTCCTTTGTCACGTGCTTTTTCTACAACAGCTTTTGTTCTTTCAAAACTTCCTATGTTTCCAGGATTTATACGGATTTTTGCTACATTACCATCCAGGCACGAAAGTGCAAGTTTGTAATCAAAATGAATATCCGCAACAAGAGGAATCGTTACATCATCTGAAAGATTTTTAAGCACTTCCGCACTTTCCATATCTGGAACAGCAAAGCGCAGAATATCACAGCCAAGCATCTGCATCTGTTCGATTTTCTTTAATAATTCAGTATATTCGCTGGTATTTTTCCTGATTCCTACAATCGGTTCTTTCCACATCGTCTGGATTGCTATCGGGTTGTCTCCGCCAAGTGAAATTTTTTTTGTTTTTCCATTACCACCGATAGTTACAACATAAGGTTTATTAAACATGCTCATACCTTTAAAACAAATAAGCTGCCAAAAAGGTTAAACTTTCCGGCAGCTTACAAACAGTTATAAAAACGATTTTACAGAACGCTGATCAAGCTGAAAACCATTACGAACAAAGCAACGGTTTCACAAAGACCAACTACCGTAATGTACTGTGAAAAGCCTTTTCCTGTTTCCGCGAGGGCATCACTACCTGCTGCACCGGCTTTTCCCTGAGCAATAGCAGAAAAACACATACCAAGACCAGCAAAAACACCGAGACCCATCAAATACCACGGATCTTTTTCAGACCGCATCATAAACATCATTACCAGATATCCATAGATGGTTTGTGTAAGCGGAGCACCTGCGAATACTGTAAGAATGAATGGAGCCGGCTTGTTGTTCAAATAACAGCGTTTCCATGCACCAATTGTTGCAGAACCGGAAAGTCCGATTCCGATTGCAGAACCGATAGCCGCAATACCAAGAGCAGCACCTGCACCTAACATACCAAAGTTCATAATTAACTCCTAATTTATATATTCAGTTTTGTAACTTGCAATGCAAATCACTATTCTTTAAAGGGTTCATATTTACAACCGGCCCATGACATTCCGACGTGGCTTGTAAATTCCAGCGTATTAAGACGTACTCCGTGTACTATAACGGAAAGAACGTTCAGTACCATATTAAGTCCGTGTCCAAAGACAAGCAGAATAATTCCTAAGAAAATAAGGAAATTTCCAAGCATAGGACCTGCCATTGTGTTTACGGTTTCGGCAATAGCACCGCCTGCAAGCGCAACAGCCCAAAGTCGGATATAGGAAACAATATCCGAGAAGTAGTTTATAACTCCCAGTAAAACGGAAATTATGTTTTTTAAACTTTCCAGAATACTCTTTCCAACGCTGCCTTCGTAATTTGAAAAACAGAAATTCAGAATAAAACCTACCGCAATCATAATGATTACAACCGGTTTTACAGGGAATCGTTCGCTTGAAACTATAAGACACAGTACAACAAAGAACATTCCCCACAACATTCCGAGTGCGCCGATATCAGCAAGCAGTTTCAGCGATTTCTGCTTCAAATTGCGCATAAACGCCAGTACGTGACCGATGGACATCTGAATCAGAGCAAGAATAAAGCAGAAAATCTGCAAATTCATGTTCTTTTCCGGATTTTCAGGAGAAAATGCAGGAAGAGCAAGCTTCTGCAAGAATACAGGAAGTTTTGCATATTCAATGCCAAACCAGCTGCAGTTCAGGATTCCCCAAACAGCGGTTGCTCCTGCCCAAAGCAGAAGCAGCGTTATAACCGGCGGTATATTCTTTTCTTTGTCAACAAATTTTGATTTGAAAGCCAGTGCGCCGCCTATGACAAGCATAAGCATACCGTAGCCAGCATCACCAAAAATCATTGCGAAGAAAATCGTTAAGAACATAAGGAACCAGGCGCTTATGTCAAATTCATAATAGCCGGGAACCGTTCCCAAAAAGTCAAGAACAGGATACAGAATCTGAACTGCCTTTGAGTTTTTAAGCTTTGTAGGAACAGGATCTTCTTCTGTAGGATCTTCAATCAAGAGTCCCCAGTTGTTCTCTGCGGCTGTATTTTTTAGACCCGCAATTTCCGGTTCAGGAACAAAACCTCTGAGCCAAGCCAGTGAAGAAGTTGTTTCTTCGCCATCTGTTTCCATACCGGAACAGACAGTTTCAAACTCAACTTCCTTTTCAAGCTTCTGCGCAGCTTTTTTAAGAGAATCCAAATACAGCAGAGATTCCTGAATCTTTTCACCGTAGGATTCGTTTTTTTTACGTTCTTCTTCGTTACAAGCTCTCAAAGAAACAGTGGAAGCCTCCGGCAACGAAACAGGAAGTGCTTCTTCCGGCAGGTTTTTGGCCGCATCCTCATTTTCATTAATAAGAAGAAAACGACATGAGTTTTTGTCCTTGTTTACAAGAATGGTTTTTACTTCATCGGAAATCTTGTAGTATCCCTGACTTGAAATTTCATACAAAGAAAGGGGAACACCCTTTTCCTTAAGATATACTATGTCCGCGGGATCAATGTTTCCCCATTTTTCGAACCGCTCAAGTTCTCTCTCATTCTTTGCAATAAGTTCTTCTGACTCTTTGCGCATAGAAAAATAACTGTTTATCTCTTCGGCTTTTTTAACAGCATCGTCGTACGACAAATCAACAGGATTTTTCTTTGCGGCCTTGTCCGGTTTTAATGTAGAAAGCACGGAAACAGCAGACTCAACCTTTGCAAAAGCAGCCTTTTTTGCAGTAAAATCAGCTCCTTTCCCCTGCAAAGTCTCCACATGCATAACACCGGCTTTCCGCAAAACCTTCATTGCGTCTTTTTTATCTCTGTTCAACAGTATCAGTGAGACTTTTTTCATTGGAACAATCATTTTTCAGTCTCCTTTTCCGCAGCGGTTTTCTCAAGATTTTTCTTTGAAATTTTACCGCGGACAACTGCCGCAACCTGCTGATCACCAAGATAAACGGTAATTTTCTTTATATTAGCTTTTGTCTCAGGAATTTTTACCTTTTCAAAAAGATTTACACGCTGTGTTGTCACACGCAGTTCCTTTGCCAAAAGCTCAACCTGTTTTTCCAAAACTTCGGCTTCCAAATCCAGTGAGAGAGCCTGTTCCATTTTAACAGCAGCAAGATCTATCCACAGAGGTGTAGAATACAAATCGTAGTCACCGCGTCCAAAGTCCGCGCCCTCATAAATCGGAATTATTACACCGGCAATATTGCTGTAGCTTTTTTTAATATTTTTTACAGTTACCATTTCCGGTTTGAAGGCTTCTTTTTCACCGAAGACAGCTATCCATTTCTGAAATTCCTTGTCCAAATCAGCCCTCTTTTTGCGTACTTCTTTTGCACGCAGGTCAATGGTGCGGATTTCAGTCTGCAGCTGCTGTTTTTTGAGCAGAAGAGTCGGCAGATAGCGCTGGTACATTTTCAGCGAGTCTTTCTGACTTTTAAGCTCATTTTTCGTCAACTTTATTGTTGCCATAAAACGCCTTTATTTTTTCCAGTACTGCTGAATCAAATCGGATTTAATACCTGTTTCATCACTTTCAAAGCATTCTGAAAGGATTTCCCAGCCCTTATCAAGTGCCTGTTCCAGAGAAATGTTTACTGACAAGTCCATCATTTCTTTTTCAAACATAGCACCGTATTTCAAAAGCTTTTCGTCCCATTCGGACATCATAAATCCCATGGACTTCTTTTCAAGTGTATCCTTGTAAGAAGAATACAGACGAATCATACCATCCATAAGAGCGCGGTGGTCGTTTCTTGTCTTGCCGTTTACATTCTGCTTAAGACGCGAAAGACTTCCGAACGGTTCAATGCGTCCACCCTTAAGATAGAACTGACCTTCAGTAATGTATCCGGTGTTATCCGGTACAGGGTGTGTAACGTCATCACCAGGCATTGTTGTAACTGCAAGAATCGTTACAGAACCTGCGTCATCAAAGTCAACAGCCTTTTCGTAACGAGAAGCAAGCTGTGAATACAAATCTCCAGGATAACCACGGTTNNTTAGAAGGAACCTGTTCCTGTGTAATCGCGATTTCTTTCATGGAGTCGGCAAAGTTTGTCATATCTGTAAGAAGAACGAGAACATCTTTGCCCTGAAGAGCAAACTGCTCTGCAACAGCAAGTGACATATCAGGAACCATAAGACATTCTACTGTAGGATCTGCAGCAGTATGAACAAACATAACCGTGCGGCTCAATGCACCACCCTCTTCTAGTGTTGACTTAAAGTACAGATAGTCGTCGTATTTGAGACCCATACCACCGAGAACAATAACGTCAACTTCAGCCTGCATGGCAATGCGGGCAAGCAGTTGGTTGTAGGGTTCACCTGAAATTGAAAAGATAGGCAGTTTTTGAGAAACAACCAGAGTATTGAACATATCAATCATCGGAATACCGGTACGAATCATACGTTTTGCAACAATACGCTTTGACGGGTTTACGGAAGGGCCGCCGATTGCAACAAGGTTGTCTTTAAGAGCAGGACCTTTGTCTCTCGGATTGCCGGAACCGTTAAAAATACGTCCGAGCAGGTTTTCCGAAAAGCTAACCTGCATTTCGTGACCGAGGAAGCGTACCTGATCACCGGTTGAAATACCGCGTCCACCGGCAAAAACCTGCAGCGAAACAAGGTTTCCGTTTACACGGTTTACTTCGGCAAGGGATGTGCCGAATGAGGTTTCAATTTCTGCAAGTTCTCCGTATTTTACATCATCAGCACGGACAGTAATAACGCTTCCGTTGATTGATTCAATTTTACTATAAACCTTATTCATTATTCACCGTCCTTAAGAAGCTTGTCTGCATCTGCTTCCAATGCGCCTGATTTTGAAGCATAAATTGATTCAAGTTCTTTCTCATACTTCTTAAAATCATCCGAATTCCATACTGAATAGTTCCAGTCGATGAATTTTTGACGCAGCTGGTTAAAGAATACACGGGCATCTGTTTTATCTTCAAGTTTAAAGCTTGACCCGAGGATTTTAAGCAGATGTTTGAAAACGTATGTCTGACGCTCAACACTTACAGCACCGTCAACTTCATCAAAAGAGTTCTGCTGGAAATAAACCGCATCAAGGAAATCTGACTTAAGATACATAATAAAGTCTTCAAGTGAAGTACCTTCTTCACCTACAACCTTCATCATCTGATCAACTTCAGTACCTTTTTTCAGTATGTTTCTTGCATAGTTAACCCAGTCGGCTCTGATAACACTCTTGTATTTTGACCATGATTCAAGCGGGTCAATCGCAGGATATTTACGTGCATCTGAACGTTCACGGCTCAAACCGTGGAAAGCGCCAACAACCTTAAGTGTTGCCTGTGTAACAGGTTCTTCAAAGTTACCACCTGCTGGAGAAACCGTACCACCGATTGTAACAGATCCGATTTCACCGGAAGCAAGACGGACAATACCGGCTCTTTCGTAGAACGCGGCGATATATGATTCCAAATATGCAGGAAATGCTTCTTCTCCAGGAATCTCTTCCAAACGGCCGGACATTTCGCGCAAAGCCTGTGCCCAACGGCTGGTTGAATCAGCAAGAAGAAGAACATGGAGTCCCATCTGTCTGTAGTATTCGGCAAGTGTTACCGCCGTATATACTGAAGCTTCACGGGCTGCTACAGGCATTGAAGATGTGTTACAGATAATAACGGTTCGTTCCATAAGAGAACGGCCTGTACGCGGGTCAGTAAGTTCAGGGAATTCCTTAAGGATTTCAACAACCTCACCAGCACGCTCTCCACACGCTGCAACGATTACGATATCAACGTCCGCATTACGGCTTGTTGTGTGCTGCAAAACGGTTTTTCCGGCGCCGAAAGGTCCCGGAACACAGTATGTACCGCCTTTTGCAACGGGGAAGAATGTGTCAACAAGACGAATCTGGCAAACCATTGTGTCTTCCGGTTTAAGACGTTCTGCATAGCAGTCTACGGCACGTTTTACAGGCCACTGGAATGACATTGCTACAGGATATTCCTTACCTTTTGCATCGGCAAGAACAGCAACCGGCTCGGTAATGGTATAAGCACCTGCCGCATTGATTGATTTAACTGTATATGTTCCATAAAAATTGAATGGAACCATGATTTTGTGTTTAAAATTACCTTCGGGAACTTCACCCAAATATTCTCCGCGGCGGACTGTATCCCCGACTTTTGCAACCGGAGTAAAGTTCCATTTTTTCTTTTTATCAAGAGCATCAAGGTATACACCGCGTTCCAGAAAGTAACCTGCCTGTTCTGCAAGCTGAGGCAGTGGGTTCTGCAAACCGTCAAAAACCTGTCCCAAAAGTCCGGGACCAAGCGTAACAGAAAGCATGTTACCGGTAAATTCAACTTCGTCACCGGTTTTTATACCTTTTGTAATTTCAAAAACCTGTAACTGCGCTTGATTTCCCCTGATACGTATTACTTCACTTTTAAGCCGTTTGTCTCCGACTTTAACATATCCAACTTCATTCAAAGAAACATTTCCGTCAAATTCAACATTTATCATATTGCCGTTGACAGCTGCAACCTTTCCTTTTGTCTCCGTCATTTTGATTCTCCAAGTATCTGGTCATATATAATGCGGTATGAACTCATTCCGGCATCTTTGTCAAATTTTACTACACGGTTTGCCATCTGAAGCTTTAAACCGTAAGCAAAAACGTTGTCTGCGCAAAAAATATCGGTAGGTGTAAGTTCATCTATCTTCTTCAAGCGTTCACCATTAAGATATTTTTCCGCATCCAAAGGACTCTCAAAATTACAGGCATTGCGTGCTATCTGTTGAATATCCTGTGTTACAGAAGCCAGCCCCGAATCAGAGAATTCTTTTTTCATTTTTCCGGCGCGAAACTGCGCCATAGACAATCTTAGTCCACGTTCCCAGCTGTACCAGCCGTCCAAAAAACAGGAACCTGTTTTTTCAGAATTCTTAGGCGGTTCCAAAGAAAGTTTTTCTACCTTTGAAAGCACATCACCTTCAAGAAAACGATGGCACAAATCCTGAAAATATTCATATGTCAGCGGTGGTTTTACAGGATTTTCCACTGAAATGGAAATCGCAGGAAGCTGTGATACTAGATAATAGAAGTTTGCCACTTATTTTATTCCTCCGGCAGCATCTTTCATAATCTGAGCTGTTTTTGGATTTAAGTAAGCGGAGAATAAACCTGCAACAGATTCCGCTGAAAAGTCGTAATAGGCAGAACCGTCTTTTGAAGCAATACGGAAACCAGCTTCAAGATTTTCATCGGCTTTAATTTCAAGCCCTTTTGAAAGTTCAGCCTTTAATGCGGTATTAAAACCTGTTGAAAGCTTTTTAAGGTCTTTTTCAGGGAGAAGAACTGCTACGGAATCAGCCGAAACATTTGAAACCCACGCTTTTACAACATCGGGAATCAGTGTTTTGAGCATATCAGCATTATATGCTTTTTCCGTTTCGGCGGAAACAATTGCGGAAAGTTCCGCATTTATGCCGTCGCGGAAAGAAATAATAAGGTTTCTTCCTGCCTGCTGGATTGCAGCAACACTGGCTTTTTCAAGACGCTCAGTTTCAAGTTTTGCCTGTTTGCCAATATCATCCGCTCTTTTTTCTGCTTCGGCGACAATAGCTTCAGCGCGTTTTTCGGCATCTTTAATTATGGATGCTGCAGCAGTCTCGGCCGCTCCAACACCGTCCTTTTTAATTTTATCAATCAGCTCCTGTAATTGAACGTCCATAAAACCCCTCATGTAATTGATATTAAGTAGAGAAACGAAAAACCTGTCCGCATTTAAAGTGAACAAATAATTCTGATTCAATCAGTTTATATCCAAGTTTTAAAAAAATCAATCTGTTTATTTTATAGATTTTATTTATTTTCTCTTGAGCATCTCATCAATGTAGTATCCGGTATAGGATTTTTTACATCGCGCAACCTGTTCCGGTGTTCCCTTCGTTATAACGGTTCCGCCGTTTGTACCACCCTCAGGACCGAGATCGATTATATAATCAGCCTGAAGAATAACGTCAAGATTGTGTTCAATCATTACAACAGTATTACCCTGGTCAACAAGACGTTGAATAACTTCCATCAACTGCTTTACATCGGCAAAATGAAGTCCGGTTGTGGGTTCATCAAGGATGTAAAAAGTATTTCCTGTTGAACGACGCGCCAACTCGTTTGAAAGCTTTACACGCTGCGCCTCGCCGCCAGAAAGGGTGAGAGCCGACTGACCGAGCTGAATATAACCGAGACCGACTGATTTCATTGTTTCAAGCTTTCGCGCAATGTGCGGTATTGATGCAAAGAAGTCGCAGGCTTCCTCTATTGTCATGTTAAGAACGTCGTCTATGCTCTTTCCCTTGTAGCGTATATCGAGCGTTTCTTTGTTAAAGCGCTTTCCTCTGCACACATCACACACAACGTATACATCCGGAAGAAAATTCATCTCAATTGTTATAGTTCCGGCACCAAGACAGTTTTCACACCTTCCGCCTTTTACGTTAAAACTGAACCGTCCGGGCTTGAATCCTCGGGCTTTAGAATCCGGGAGACTTGCATACAAATCCCTTATTGCGTTAAAAACACCTATGTATGTGGCGGGATTTGACCGCGGTGTTCTTCCGATCGGGCTTTGGTCTATGTTGATGACTTTGTCAATAAATTCAGTTCCGCTAATACTGCCGTATTTGCCAACAGGAAGATTTGAGCGCATTATAGTGTTGGAAAGCGCAGGCCAAAGCACATCACTTAGCAATGTAGACTTACCAGAACCGGAAACACCCGTTATGCAGGTAAACGCACCCAGAGGGATATCTATTGAAACACCTTTAAGATTATGCTCGGTAACTTTTTGTATAGAAAGAAAATGACCGTTTCCTTTGCGGCGCTCTGCCGGAATATCCATTTTAAGCGTTCCCGCAAGATACTGACCGGTAAGGCTATTCTTTACTTTCATTACATCTTCGGGAGTACCTGACGCAACGACATTACCACCGTGAACACCAGCTCCCGGTCCCAAATCCACAATCCAGTCCGCGGTTCTTAAAGTCTGCTCGTCGTGTTCAACAACGATGAGCGTGTTGCCCAAATTCCTCAGATACGTCAGCGTGTCTATAAGCTTCTGATTGTCGCGCTGATGCAGACCGATTGAAGGCTCGTCAAGAATGTACAAAACACCCATCAAGCTTGAGCCTATCTGTGTTGCAAGCCGGATACGCTGAGCCTCTCCACCCGAAAGCGTTGCAGCCTGCCGTTCAAGCGTAAGGTAATCAAGACCTACATTTTTTAAAAACGTAAGTCTGTTTTTAATCTCTTTTAGAATCTGAGCGGCAATCTGCGATTCGGTAGGCGTAAGTTCCAGCTTTTCAAAAAACTTGAGTGAATCCCCTACCGAGAGTTCGGTAAGTTCGTGTATGTTTTTGCCGCCTACTGTCACAGCGAGAGCTTCCGGTCTCAATCTTTTTCCGTGGCAGGACTCACATACCCTGTGCGCCATAAGTCTTTCGAGACTTTCTTTCTGCGCATCCGAGAAGGTTTCGGCATAACGGCGCTTCAAATCGTCAATAACACCTGTCCACGGCTGATCATACGTTGAATAGCCGCCGTCACGCTTTTCATAACGGAATTGTATCTTTTCGCCGTCAGTTCCGCGCATAACAATCCGGTACTGCTCCGGAGTAAGCTTGTTAATTGGTGTATCAAGTGTAAAACCGTATTTTTTTGCAAGGCTTTCAAAGCGGACGTAATTCCACTGAGATTCGGCGTTGTACCATTCAAACGCACCCTCGTTAAAGGAAAGCGACTTGTCCGGGATAATCAAATCCTCGTCAAATTCCATTTTTTCGCCGAGTCCAAGACAATCGGGACAAGCCCCGAACGGATTGTTGAAAGAAAACAACCTGGGCTGCAGTTCCGGCAGCGATACACCGCAGTCAGGACACGAGTTTTTCTGCGAAAAAAAGCTTTCTTTTTCAGTATACTTGGGAGAACCTACGTCCTCACCTGAGTTTACAGGAATCTGCCGTGTTACAAGAAGAACACCGTTCGCCGCGGTAAGAGCCGCTTCTACAGAATCGGCAAGTCGTTTTCTTGTGTCGTCCTTTATAATAAGTCTGTCAATTACAAGTTCTATGGTGTGTTTTTTCTGCTTGTCGAGTTTTACACTGTCTTCAAGATCAACAATGATTCCGTCAATTCTGGCCCTTACATATCCGGCTTTCCGCGCATCCTCAATAATCTTTTGGTGTTCACCTTTTTTACCTTTTATAACGGGAGCGAGAATCTGAACACGGGTATCATTTCCCCAGCTGAGAATCGTATCAATAATCTGGTCTGTAGTCTGCTCGTTTATTTCTTTTCCGCAGACAGGACAATGCGGCTTGCCGATTCTTGCGAACAAAAGTCTGTAGTAGTCATATATTTCCGTTACCGTTCCAACTGTAGAACGCGGATTGCGGTGTGTGGTTTTCTGTTCAATTGAAATTGCGGGCGAAAGGCCTTCTATATAATCGATATCGGGCTTGTCCATCCGCCCCAAAAACTGTCTGGCGTATGACGAAAGGCTTTCTACATATCTACGCTGTCCTTCCGCAAAGATGGTATCAAAAGCCAGAGAACTTTTTCCTGAACCCGAAAGCCCCGAAACAACAATCAGCTTGTTACGGGGAAGTTCCAAATCTATGTTTTTAAGGTTATGTTCTCTGGCACCTTTTATTATGAGCTTGTCCATGAGCTCATATTACATACATACAAAAGTATAGTCAACCGGAAAAATAACAGTGGTCTTTTACAATCTTTAAAACTCTGAGTTCTCTTTTAATCATTACCTCATTAAAATAAACATCACTCGTATATATCTCATTCGCTGCTATAGCTTCATCGATGTCCACTGTTTTAAGGATAAATCCTGCTTCACGTTCGTAATCATCCAGTTCCTGATTTGCACACTCATCCTTAACATCACAGCGGTAATAAAAGTTTTCCTGTTCAAAAATAGTATGAGGACTCTTATCGCTTTTTTGCCTGCGCAGTACACTGCCGAATTCTCGTATGCTCTCTGGAATAACAATCAAGCCGGTTTCTTCCCTAACTTCTCGAATAAGCGCTTCACGTTTATCTTCATAATCATGAATTCCGCCGCCCGGGAATTTGTAGTACTTTTCTTTTATACTGTACACAAGTGCTAGCTTATTATCTTTAATAATAATTGCCCTTGCGGAAGGTCTGCGGAAAACATTGTCTTTTTTGTTGTAATCTTTAAGATCTATTTCAAAAAGCTGTTTCATAAGACTGATTTAATCATCACTTCTAAATCTCAAAATTTTCAGTCTTCAGGTCACAGTAATACCTGCCGCTTTGAGCCGTGAACTTGAGCACGCAATAGTCCGGATCTGTTTTGCCTTGCTTATAAAAGATTGTGTCACCTGTCCGCCAGATTTCGTCTTTTGTCTGCTGGTCCGTGAGCACTTCCATTCTGCCTTTGAGCATAACGCCTTCGTATTTAATCAGTCCTTTATGATAAAAATAAATGCTCGCGTTCGGGTTTTCTCTGAACTGTTTGACGCGCATTGACGAAGTGTTTGTTGAAAAATAGAACTCTTTCAGGCCTACGATTTTACGCGGCTTAAGCATAGCCTTTACGTTCGGGAAGCCCTCTTCGTCTACTGAGCATATAAATGCGACTTTTTGTTTTCGGATAAACCCTGCAATCTTTGTTTCATACATATTATTTCTCCTATTCTGCAAAAGTGCCATAAGCAGCAACTGCCTCGTCTATGGTCAATTCACCTTTCGCAAATTTGTAAACGGCCAATCTTAACTGAACAGCTGCGTCATCTGTCAAGCCGAACTCTTCGGGCGACAAAATCCGTGATTCCGGGATATTCCCGAAAGCGGCATACATGCTGTTAAAAGACAAGTCTTTGGTCGGCGACGTAAGCCCCTTGTTCTGCGCCATTTCGTTAAGTTCCCGCGACGAAATCAGAAAACGCATGAATTCATTTGCAATTTCCAGATTTGGGCTTTCTTTGTTGACCGAAAACTGAAGATTCGGCATGTCGAGGAAGAAAGAACCTTCGTCTGAGATTGGAATCGGTACAAACGTATATGCGAACGGTTTGGCGACAAATGCTTTGGAAACACTTTCCCGCTTTTTAGTTCCAGAAACGATATCTCCTGAGCCGGTCATCATAGGCACATCACCTTCAAAAAAGCGCATAATTACGGCATCATAATAGTTTTTTATAGCGTTGCATGCATCAAGATTTACACAAATGTCGTTTAGAAACTGTTGCATCTTCTCAAGGGTTGGCCGCATATATTCACCGGCTGAAGGTTCAAGTGCGTTCATTTTTTCGATTACTTTCTCATCATGCGCCACTGTTGAGAAAAAGAAAGGATAGCTGATTAATGTGAAAATCGATGTTCTCTCTGTTGCGCTAAAACCCATGAGTGGATTTTCATAACCCTTTTCACGAAAGGCCTTGTACGCGGCAACCATCTCTTTATAAGTGGAAGGAACTTTAATACCTTCCTTTTGGAACAGGTCGTTATTTACAAGCATACCGTATGTGGTTGAAAAAACTGGAACCATCGGGAGCGTGCCGTCGTCTGTCTTCAAGAGGATATTGCTGCGGATGCAGCCCAAATCAAGACCAAGCGAGGGATCAGACAAATCTTCGGCATGGTCTAAGCAAGCCTTATACTGCTCGCGGCCATACATCCAAGAATTAGTTACATAAACGTCAGGTGCATCTTTTCCATTCAGAACCATGCCGAGCATATTGTTATAATCGTCAATCTTTGTGTATACAAGCTCCACGTTCGGATAATATTCATTGAAACGGTTAAACTCAGTTTCCAGCGCTTCAAAGTTGTTATAACTGCCGGCAAAGTTGATGTGGCCTTTAACGGAAGTATCTAAAGCCGGCCGGAAACCTTCTTCAGTATTTGCTTGCTGCTTCTTGGCATTACATGATGCCAGCCCCAAGAACAGCAGAAGCGCTAAGATTGTGTATATCGCCTTTTTCATCACCATATTCTTTCTCTTTGTCATGATTTATTCGCACGCTCCTTGATTCTTCGAATTTCCTTTATGATTAATTTGATGTCTACCGGTTTTGCAATATGACCGTTCATTCCCGCATTAAGACACTCCGTAACGTTTTCAGAAAATGCATCTGCCGTCATTGCGACAATCGGTATCGATGATGCCCACTTGCTTTCTAACTTTCGGACTGCTCTGGTTGCGTCGAGACCATTCATTTCAGGCATCTGCACATCCATAAAAATCAAATCATAGCTGCCTTCTTTAGCTTTGCTCATCATCTCAACGCAGATTCGTCCGTTTTCCGCGCGGTCACATGTTATGCCGAACATGCCGAGAATATTGGATATGATTTCCCAGTTCACGTCGATGTCTTCCGCAACGAGAACATGCATGCCGTTCAAATCGGAATTATCATTTTCTGGTTCGGCAGACTTAGAACCTGCACCAATCAGCTCATTAATCTTATAACACCTGGGTTCATGATTGTCTTCTGTCGTCCGCAGCATGATTTCATCATCATCACCAGTCAAAACATCAAAAGACGAAGGCAGCGCAGCTTCACGCTGTCTGTCAGCCATTTGAACATCCAGCACAACCGTAAATGCTGTTCCCTTCCCTTGCTCACTCTGACAATCAATCGTTCCACCGAGCAGTTCAACCATCTGTTTTGTAATAGCCAGACCAAGACCTGTTCCTTGAACGCTGTTTACGCGGCTGTCTATCTGGCGTGAAAAAGGTTGATACATGATTGCCATGAATTCCGGGCTCATGCCTATGCCTGTATCTGCCACGACATAGATCAATCTCACACAGCCTGATTTTTCGCTATTTTCCTCACGCACCATAGCACTTACGTTTCCGCCCGGTTCAGTGTATTTAATGGCATTGGAGAGAATATTGATAAAAATCTGATTCAGACGGAGCTGGTCCGTATAGAGGTATTCCTTTTCCAACTGCTCAACACGGAAATTGAAATCAATATTCTTTTCCTTTATCATGGGTTGTGAAATATTGACAAGATTCTCGACTGTTTCCATAAGCGAAAACGTCAGCGGATTCAGTTTCAGTTTTCCGCTTTCAACTTTTGATATATCAAGAATGTCGTTAATAAGCGTCAGCAAATGATTGCTTGCAAGCCCGATTTTCCGAAAGCTTTCTCTTGTTGCTGCCACATCATCAAGGTTTTTCTCGGCAATGGTTGTAAGGCCGACGATTGCGTTCATCGGGGTGCGGATGTCGTGGGACATTGTAGAAAGAAAATCGGTCTTTGCCTTGTTTGCAGACCTTGCTTCTCTGGCCGTAATCTGAAGGCGCTTGTTCAGATAAAGCACATAGAACAAGTCACAGAGGAACAGAAGCAACAAACCGACGGAAACAACCCCGAAGAGCAGCCAGTTTTCAGTATCTACGCTTAGATCTTCTGCCGGAACAAGACCAAGAAGAGTCCAACCGGCTGTGGCAGAAACTGGTGTGAAAGCAAGAATGCACGGCTGACCGTGCGAGTTAATCATTGAAACAAAGCCTGTCGATGATGTGATTCTGTTGAATAATTTTTCGGAAGATGCTTGCTGCGTTGGGTTGTACGATTTGTAGAACTCAAAAAAGCTGGAATTCTTAAAGCCATATCCTTTGAGAACGTAATCTCCGTTTGCATCGATTATGGACAGCTCCCCGTTTACAAGCTCTGTTTGCGGGAAAACCCATTTTTGTTCCAGTTCCGAAATGGGCAAAACCCGCAGCAGAATTGCAGGTACGGAAGATTCGTTTTGCTCATCATACAGCGTAATCTTGTTGCAAAAAGCCAGTGATTGTTCGCCGTTCATCGGGTTTGTGTATGCGCGTGTTACATTTATCGACTTTCCGATTTCATGAATCCAATCCGCGTTTTCAAGAAGCGCCACCCGTTTATAAGAAACTGCATAGTCATCAGCCTTGCCTTGTTTTGGGCGTGTGGAAAGACCGGTGAGGCTGTCGACTTTAATCAAATGAGCCGATGTGATTCCAAGCACTTGCGATGAGCGGATAAATTCGGTTGCTTCTTCAATCGTCATGCCCTTGTTGTTGATGTACTGTGCCCATACGTCGCAGATTCTTTGTTCGCCCTCCAAGTAGTTCGCCGTTACGCGCTCCATGGTGACTGTCGTGTTTTCAAAGTACTCAATCTGCCTTCCGTAAGATTCTCTGTGCTCAAATCTTGAGTAGAGAACCACGAAAATCAATATGGCTGAAATTATAATCACGTTGACGATGATAATAAAAAATTTTCTCATGCTTCCGCTCTCACCGGCTGACTCATAACGCAACTATAAGGATTCAAACATTCATCGATTAACATTTCAGGTTTCCTCCCATGCCCCAGTTTTCCAGCGACGGTTCGTTCATCACTATAAAAACATCAGTCGCGGGGATTCCAAGTTTTTCAAACAGCAAGCCTGTAATTTTTTCAATAACACACTTTTTCTGTTCGTGGGTTCTTCCTGGGAAAATTGTGAGTTCAATAATCATAAAGTTTTCGGTTTTACCTTCAGGCGCTTCCCAACTGGACTTATCAAATTCCTCAATTCTCTGAAACCTGTCCCAGCCGGCAATTCCAAAGGCGTCAATTAATCCTTCGTGAATACAATCAAAAACAGTCTTCTTAAATTCAGGAGTTTTCCCGGCAAGCATATTTATTTTTACTAACGGCATAATAATTCCTTTTATCTATCTTTTATTGTATCATCATCTTGAAGCTTTGAACACAACAAAGGCGAACTTTCATCATAATCCATAATCTGAATATCACTCGAGCGGTTTGCATAACAGTAAATGCAATTGTGACGACAGGTATTATACACTCCAATGTCCACACTGGAAACACAACTGCAACCCGCCCGCTGATTTTTATCCTGCTTAAACGTACTATCCTTACCGGTGATTTTTTGAATCAGTTCCTCGCTTGAAAAACCATCGCGAGAAAAATGCAGGAATGTCAGTCTGCCGGGAAACGCTGAGAATCATCTATTTTTTCTTTAAAATCCAATACCCGTTAAACGCAACACCATCTTTTGCAACCAGAAGCGAATCTGTTTTTTCAAAACCTAAAGCTTCGGCAGCAGCAGCACGTTCCACTGCATAAACAGGAACCTTAGTCACTACCTGCTTGCAGTCAAACATTTCAAAAATATGAGGAACAATAAGTGACATGATTTCTTCAAGAACCCCAGCCCTCTCATAAGAGCTTCCAACATCGAGCCGAAGAACGCCAGATTCATTAAAATCATCTTCAGAAAGTCGCTTGAAGGACTCGATGGTACCAATCGCCTTACCGGTTGCCTTATCAATAATAGCCCAGCGCACAAACCACTTTTCGCGGTAAGAATAAAGCCAAAAATCTATGGCCTTATCCATGAGTTCTTTTGTATGATAATAAAAATTGTCGCCGTCGCAATTGTCGCTGTTAAAAAACGGGAGAGCATTTTTGTCCCCGTAAACCTTTAGCAAATCTTCCGAATCAGACTTTTCTACAAAACGCAATAGCCAACGGACGTTTTCAAACTTTGGGCATCCGTCGTAAATGTTTTTCATTTTTACCTCACCTTACATGCTTAAGCATTTCCTTACCCACCAGTTCTGTATCCGGCATTGCTAAAAGCTCCTGCGCCTTAACCCAACGGTAATCACAGGTTTCGCCTTCCTGAAACTTTATGGAATCTTTATCGCAGTCGGTCACACACAAAAAGCGGCAATGAATGCAGCTTCCTCCCAAAGACCAGTCCAACTGCTCAAGAGTTTCGGCAACAATCCCGGTCTCTTCACGCAGCTCCCGCAACGCCCCTTCAAGCGCACTCTCACCCTGAAGCGCAGAACCACCAGCAGTTGC
>DBWK01000082.1:199-3928 GCA_002308875.1 Treponema sp. UBA1240 | reverse complement strand
TGCCTTACAAGAACCTCACAGACAAGATGATAAACCCCTTTTGGAATTTTATCCTGTTCGTCGCGAACCAAAGTGAGTCCTTCGATTTTTTCAAGATTAGAATTGTATGCGTCCCAAAGTTCCATTTTTATTTTCCTCTTAATCAACAATCTCCCTTATCATCTTCCAGTCAAAACACCTTTTATAATTCGCACCAGGAAGTTCACTGTCCTTATTCCATGGGCGGTCAAAAACCATCACCTTAAGATCAGGCAGATGATTAAAAAACTTAAAGGCCAGTGGAGAATCTTCAACAGCATAATCAAAATGCATTTTGTAATAATCCTCAAGCTCAAGACCAAAGGTACTGCCCTTTATAAAATTCTCGCGCCCATATTTATTAAGACAGTATAATGGAACCCTCTCAAGCCCATGTTCATTAAGCCACTGACGCGAAACATCATAAACACTGGACGGACGTCCCGTTATTATCTTTACATCGTGTCCCTTATCAATCCAGCTGTTAATTGTTTCAACTGCTCCGGGAGTTTCTTTGTAAGACAAGAGAACTTCCGGCAAATGTCCCTGAATCATCAGTTCCTCATACTTGTCATCCGTCAAAGAAAAAGATTTTTGCAGATTGAAATATTTGATTTTTTCGTAAGGAACATCAACCCCGAACATTTGAGCTGCAAGTATGGAAAAATAACGTGCTGTCTCACAAAGACAATCATCAAAATCAATGTAAATATTCATATTTATAAATCAATATATTCCATCGATTTTTTGCCAGTGAACTTCTCACCCAAATGATTTGCCCAGTTTTCCACATAAAACGAAAAATACGACTGTTCAGGTTTTTTCACCATTCCCCAAATAACACTGGGTATTCCTGCAAGCGGAAAATACAAAGGTCCAAGCAGCAACGACTGATAGGTATGACCGTATTCATGAACAAGAAGTCTTTCACGTATCTCTTCGTCACTGAAATGATATTTTTCTGCATTATAAAATCTGGCTTTAGGTGGAATAAAGATAAACATTCCCAATGAGATACCGTACGGTCTTTTCCAAAATGTGGCAACGGCACCATTATAGAACGTATGCTCTTCACCGAGAGTGGTTAAAAACATAATCGTACCGGCAAGCGTTTGAATAATGCCCCATGTACATTGAATAATAATGTACGGAATATATTTAATATACAATATCATCACCCCCTTTAATCATTTATCATCATATAACTGTTGCCGTCATTCTGCTACATTACTTCTTAATCGTAATCTGTTCCAAGGTTACTGTCTGTGACAAATTTAGTACGGCAGAACCGGTCTCTTTTGGTATTCACGGCATATGCGGTAATCAAACCATCCGGCTTCACGTCGTTTATCATAATCCGCTCACCCTGTCCGGCATTAAAGATTATGTGATCATATCTGACATTGTTTTCCTTAAGAAAACGCAGGGTATGTGGTTTTTCGTATGTACATCTTGCCGTTAAAAAGATAATCATATCCCTGGTCGGAATTGAATCTAAAAACTCCCGCGCCCCCGGCAGGAATTGATCTTTCCCTATTATATACGGACCGTCGTGGACTACCAGTGTCCCGTCAAGATCCAATATCCACGTCTTTGGTATCGGCGATACTCTGATCTGCTCAGGTTCTAAATCCATCATCCCCTCCTCATAAACATAATAATCAACTGTAACTTATCTTTTACTTTCCAAAAATGTTTTTACATTTAATAATCCGTACAGGAACCATATATAAAAATACCACAATACAAGAGTAATTGCAGGATAAGCTATTCCGGCTATCTTCATAATAATTGCTATCAGTATAATAACCATTGAAAATACATGGAACCATACAACCTTTTCTTTTCTGTCCAAAATCAGATGAATGATGGTCGCCGGCATAAAGGAATAATCCATACAAACCACAAGTATTCCGACAAAGTCATACCATTTTTGAGTCATTCCCTCGTAGAACACCCCTGCAATAGCAAGTGTAGTAGCTGCAAACACAAATACATCAATAACTTTTGAAATCTTCCGTAATCTTTCCATTTCCGTTACCCCAAATCATACATCTTCATTGTTTCGCGGTTGCGATACTCATGTTTTTCATAATACCCGGTTAAATCTCCGGCATCGTTGCGGAGTGCCACCATGTACACATCTTTGTTTTCTTTTTCATTGTAAAATGTGTACACTATGTTGTTGTCAGCTGATTGCCGGAACCAGTCCAGTATCTTTTTAATCAATTCTCTTGATTTTTCGTTGTGACAGTCAAGCAGGCTTTTGCCCAGCAGAGCTTTGCCGCCCCATTTGGCATACCGCGCAACAGCAGCCGGATTCATATAAATTATAATATGCTCAAGATCGCAGATAACCACAGCGGCTTTGTCCGCCTCAAGTACGCTTTTGTAGATTTCGCAAAGATTTGTCATTACATTTACCTCATATAACCAGAAATACGCAGAGGTTTCTGTGTATTATCTGCTTTCTTTTATATCTTTTATATATTTGTCAGTTATATCATATTCTTCATAAACAGGGCTATGTGCTGAATTTTCATATAAATAATATCTCTTTTTTGGTGCTTTGATAAACTCATAGTATTCTTTTTGTAATGATTCTACACATGTATAATCATATTTACCTGCAAAAAAATATACAGGTACTTTTAACTCACTGATATTATCATATGCATTAAAAGCCATAGAATCTTTATGAACTCTGTATTTGTTTGCCTGAGATTTTCCTTTCCAAATATTAATTCTTTCTTTTATAGTATATGCTTTGTTTTTTAAACTGGGAAAGAATAAGCCTGTAATGACATTATTCATATTCCTTGCTGTACCAACACCTAATTCATGCATTGCTTTATCTCTTATATCTTTTTTATAATTTTCAAATACCTCATCAGATTCTTTTACAGGATATTTCTTTAATTTTTTAACCATTGATTTATTATTCTGTTTTTCATATTCACTTATCATATAATCATAAGCCATATATTCTGATTGCTTGGTATTAACGATTTGTGAAACGGCTAAATATGCTTCATATTTTTCGGGATGATTATATGCCGCATTCAATGCTATATATGATCCGAATGAATGTCCCATCAAATATATTTTATTTGTATTAAATCTATCCAATAAATAGTCTGTTATTTTATCAACATCATTCAAGAATAATTGAGTGGTCATATCATCAACATTAACTTTTGTATATGACAGTCCTGTACCGGGATAATCAAAATATACAACGGTAAAATGCTTGGTTAAAACAGACGGATATAAGCTTTCAAGTAAATATTCAGGTATACCAGGACCTCCGCCGCAAACTAATAAAACAGGATTATCTTTATTTTTTCCAACTATTATTAATCCTATTTTTGAGCTGTCAACATCGATCCATTTTTTTTCAAAAATACTGTTTGATATCATATTCCCTTTTTCATCCTTAAAAGCGGGTATTTTACCGTTTGAAGGCGGCAAAATTATTAACGCGGCGATTACAAAAATAACAATTATAGTAATAAATAAAATAATCTTTCTATTCATATTAATATCTTTAGTTCGCTAATACATTATATCATATTGTTTCTAAATCGGAAGCACCTGATTAAACTTGTAGTTTATATACAAGAGCTGGTTCATCATTTATAATGTTAAAGATAAAAGAAAGAAAATGACAAATTTTGAAAGAATACGCAATTATTACAAGAACTTTGACGA
>DBWK01000082.1:0-135 GCA_002308875.1 Treponema sp. UBA1240 | reverse complement strand
GCCGTCAGCCGGCGGCACAAACAACGATGCGGGCGCGGTAACCGTGCTCGACATCGGCGGCGGCGCGGGTGCTTATGCTTTTCCGCTGGCAGAGCGCGGCTATAAAGTTACGCTCGCAGACCTTTCAGAAGAACT
>DBWK01000004.1 GCA_002308875.1 Treponema sp. UBA1240 | reverse complement strand
CGTGCTGCTTCAGCGGCTTTTTTTGCCCAGTCAGCGTCTATTATGTTTACTCCGCCTTCGCCCTGTACGCATTCCATCATGAGTGCGCATACGGAATCATCGAATGCGGTTTTAAGTGCTTCATAATCATTTGCTTTTATGTATTTAAAGCCTTCCGGGAACGGTTCAAAGCATGCGGGATGGAACTTTTCCTGTCCGGTTGCTTTGAGAGTTGCAACTGTCCGTCCGTGAAAGGATTTTTCGAGTGTTACGATCGTCTGCTTTTTGGGGTTCTGCATCCAGCCGTATTTGCGTGCAAGTTTGATTGCCGCTTCATTTGCTTCGGCGCCGCTGTTGCCGAAAAACGCTTTTTCCATTTTTGTTACAGCAAGCAGTTTGTCCGCAAATTCAAGCCCTACGTCAGAAAGGTAGTAGTTTGAAATGTGGATTTCTTTTTGAACCTGCTTTTTGAGCGCTTTTACAAGCGAAGGTCTGTTGTGTCCGAGACAGTTAACACCTATGCCCGAAACAAAATCTATGTATTTTTTGCCGTTTGTGTCGGTAAGATAAACTCCCTTGCCTTTTACAAACGTAACCTGAAAGCTACCGAAATTATTTGCTACTTTTCCAGCCATATACTTCTCCTTTAATTGCCGTATATCCGGATATATTTTATGGAGCGGGTCCCAGCTACGGAAAAAAAGCAAGAGAACTTCCCAAGGGGCTCCCTTCTTGCTTTTTTTCCTGCGTCCCGCTCCCTCAATGCATCACCAATATACAGTAATGCATTGAGAATTATATGTTCTTCAACTCACTCATTCATTAGCATTGTTCCAATTCCGCGGTCGCTGAACATTTCAATCAGCAGTGAATGCGGGACGCGGCCGTCGATGATGTGCGTACGCGGAACTCCGCCTTTGAGTGCTTCAAGACAGCACTCGATTTTGGGTATCATTCCCGAAGAAATTATGCCCGTCGCAATCATTGAAGGAATTGCTTCACGCGCGATACGCTTTATAAGTGTTGTAGGATCATTTACGTCGCGAAGAACACCGGGAACGTTCGTAAGCTGTACAAACTTTTCGGCGTGAAGCGCGATTGCTATTCTTGCAGCTGCTGTATCAGCGTTTATGTTGTAGCGCGCTGTGTCGCCCTGTTCGCCGAGCGCAACAGTAGAAATAACCGGTATAAAGCCCTGATTGAGCAGTGATGTTACAATTTCGGGATGGACTTCGGTTACTTCGCCTACAAATCCCAAATCTTCGCCGTTTTTGTCGATTTTTTTTGCTCGTAAAAGACCTGAATCAACGCCGCTCAAACCTACGGCTTTTCCTCCCTGCTGGAGCAGGATGCCTACAATATCCTTGTTAAGTTTACCTGTAAGAACCATCTGGACAATTTCCATCGTTTCTTCGTCGGTATAGCGCAGTCCGTTTACGAATTTTGATTCTTTGCCTACACGTTCAAGCATGGCGTTAATTTCGGGACCGCCGCCGTGTACAAGCACAACGTGTACTCCGATTGTGTTAAGAAGAACAATGTCTTCCATAACAGCCTGCTTGAGTTCTTCGTTAAGCATGGCGTTTCCGCCGTATTTGACTACAACGATTTTTCCTACCCACTGCTTAAAATAAGGCAGTGCTTCTACCAGTATCTTTGACCAGTCGTTATTTGAAAGTTCCATAGTATACCCACCTTACGCTATGTTCTGTAATCGCCGTTGATTTTTACGTATTCGTATGTGAGGTCGCAGCCCCATGCGGTTCCTGTGCAGCTGCCGTCCGTGCACTGTATTGCGATTGTTACGGCATCTTCGGAAAGCACTTTCGTTGCAAAATCTTCGTCAAAGTCAACATCCATACCGTTTTTGCAAACATCAACTTTTCCGGCTTTGCTTACGAACGAAACACATACTTTGCCTGTGTCAAACTTTTCGCCTGAGTAGCCCATTGCGCACAGGATGCGGCCCCAGTTTGCATCCTTGCCGAAAAATGCTGCCTTTACAAGGTTTGATGAAATTACTGAGCGTGCGAGTTTTCGGGCGGATTCTACGGAAACAGCGCCTGTTACAACGCATTCGATAAGCCGTTCCGCGCCTTCGCCGTCACCCGCAATTTTTTTTGCCATTTCAACGTTTACTTCGTTCAATGCTGAAAGGAATGCGGTATAGTCCTCGTTCTGTGTGGTAATTTCGGCGTTACCTGCCATACCGGATGCGAGAATGCAGAGTGTATCGTTTGTACTTGTGTCGCCGTCAACGGTAACACAGTTGTATGAACCTTTTATGCTTTCTTCAAGTGCGGCTTTGAGCATTGCGGAAGAAATGGCGCAGTCGGTTGTAATAACACCGAGCATTGTTCCCATGTTGATGTGAATCATGCCTGAACCTTTTGCCATTGTTCCGATACGTACTTTTTTGCCGCCTATTTGTGTTTCAACAGCAACTTCCTTGTAAACGGTGTCGGTTGTCATAATTGCCTGACGTGCAAGCTCGTTACCGGATTTTGAAAGTCCTTTTACAAGTTCGGCTGCTTTTGCTTCTATTCTTTCTACAAGAAGCTGCTGACCGATAACACCGGTTGAACAGACGATAACGTCTTCTGTTTTTACAGGGAGATTTGCGGAAACAGCCTTTGCCATTCTGAGTGCATTCTGTGCACCTGTTTCGCCTGTACATGCGTTCGCGTTGCCCGAATTAAGGATAATAGCCTGTGCCTTTCCGTCAGCGATATGCTTGCGTGAAAGCTTTACAGGTTCCGCTTTTACCAGGTTTGTAGTAAAAACAGCCGCCGCGTTGCAGGGCTTTTCTGCGTAAACAAGCGCAACATCGTTCCGTTTTCTGCCGGGTTTTACTTCCGCCATAACTGCGTTTGCCGTGAATCCCTGCGGCGCGCAGACACCGCCTTCTATATGTGTTGTCATATTGTACCTTCTGTTAAAAAGCTGCAGGAACCATATCGATTCCCATTGTTTCTTTAAATCCGAACATAATGTTCATATTCTGAACTGCTTGTCCGGCCGCACCTTTGACCATATTGTCGAGGGCGGAACAAATCTGGAGCACTTTGCCGCCGTGGACAATGTGCAGCGAAATGTCGCAGTAGTTTGAAAAGCGAACATTCTTTGTGCATGGCACGGAACCTGCCGGCAGAACTCTTACAAAGGGTTCCGCAGCATAAAAATCGCTGTAAATTCGGTGTATGATTTTGAGGTTCATTTCTGGGTCTGCCGAAGAAACTATCGCATCGTTGAGCTGTGCGTATACGGTGCTGAGAATACCGCGGCTCATCGGAATAAGGTGCGGTGTAAAAATAACTCCGCACTGTGTTCCTGCGGCCTTTGAAAGATTGCGCTCAATTTCGGGCTGGTGGCGGTGTGCGCCTACCGCATACGGGCTGAAAGATTCGCCGCATTCGCTGAAGTTGTTTTTTGCGGAAGGATTGCGACCTGTTCCTGTTACGCCGCTCTTGCTGTCGATTATAATCGGGTCTGTTGCAATGAGTCCGTTTTCAAGAGCAGGAAGCAGGGCAAGGGTTGCTGATGTAACGTAGCAACCTGGATTACCGATGATTCTTGCTTTGGCAATCTTTTTTCTGTTCATTTCAGGAAGGCCGTAAACTGATTCCGCGTGTGTCTGCGGAAATTTCCAGCTTTCTTTGTACCACTTGGTAAATGTGGCTTCATCGTCGTCAAAGCGGAAGTCAGCTGAGAGGTCAATAAGCTTCTTATTCTTTTTTATGCAGATATCCGCATACTGTTCTGCAGTACCGTGCGGAAGGGCGGTAAAGATAATATCAGCCTTTTCAATAGCCTTATCGGCGTTGACAAGTTTTATTTCTGCACATTCTCTGAGATTAGGATAAACATCTTCAATCTGCTGTCCTTCAAAACTTACGGAACTGAGGTATAAGCGTTTTACTTTTGCATGACGCAGCAATAGTCGGACAAGTTCAACTCCAACGTAGCCTGTAGCACCGATAATTCCGACGTTAATCATAAAAACCTCCGCTTTTTGTATAAATATACAAAAAAGTGTATAATTTTTTACCATTTAATGCAAGCAAATTAAGCATTTAGTTTAAACTATATGTATTAATTCAAATTAATTTATGCCGATAATGATTAAGATGAAGCGTATACTTTTATTGGTCATTATGACTGCTGTGTTTATGTTTTGCGCATATTCACAGTCCATGACTCTGATAATGATTCAGAATGATTCT
>DBWK01000060.1:21128-30097 GCA_002308875.1 Treponema sp. UBA1240 | reverse complement strand
CGTCCATATTTTTAAAAAATACATAAAAAGTTTACAATTTACAAGTAAAAATTTGTTATATTCTTTTTTTTTTATTATAATTTAAATGTATATATAATAACGATAAAACGAGGGATTGTATGAGAATATCTTATATTTTTCTTCTTTTTCTTTCTTATAGTTTTATAGGCTGGGTCGGTGAAGTAATATACTGTTCAATACCGGCAAAAAAATTCATAAACCGTGGTTTTCTTTATGGTCCGATTTGTCCTGTTTACGGTTTTGGCGGACTTTTGGTAATGAGTTTGCTAAAATCCTACAGCGACACTTGGATTCAGCTGTTTCTGCTGGCAATGTTTGTTACAAGTATTTTGGAGTATCTAACGTCATGGGTTATGGAAAAGCTGTTCCATACAAAGTGGTGGGATTATTCAGATATGAAGTTCCAGATTCGCGGACGAGTATGTTTACTTAATTCGTTAATTTTTGGAACAATGGCAACACTTGCTTCGCATTATGTTCATCCTGCTTTATTCGGCTTCATTAAGTCAATAGATGCAAGATATGCAAATATGCTGGCTCTCGGCTTAGCTGTTGTTTTGGTGACGGATATGGTATTTACGTTACAGACATTAATTTCGTTCAACAAGCAAATTGCTCGCTTCTACGATTTTATCGGATCTGTAAAGACAAAATTCCGCGAAGAAGAATGGCTTACATCGAACAATATTAATTCGATGATTGCTTCCGTAAAAGAAAAGCTTCAGTTAGAATCAAACAAATTCAGCAAGTCATTTATTGCCGAATTCAATAATATAACGGCTAAAAGCCCGAGAATTATGCGTTTGATTCAGGCTTATCCAAAGGTACGGACAGTAACCGATTCTTTTAAGCTGGAAAACATAAAACTTCAATTGAAAATTGAACTTGCGTACAGGCGCCAACAGCTTAAGCAGAAAAAAAATGCAGCCTTGGTAGGGCAGGAACTTTCGCGTACTGAAATAGAGGAAAATATAAAGAAACAGGCAGCGGAGTTAAAGATAAAACAGGAAAATGCCGCCAAAAATTCATTTGCCTACGGATTAAATTTTTACAAGCTGTTTTGGGTTTTCTTTATTTGCAGTATTTTGGGAACGATTGTAGAAACTTTGTATTGTCTTATTGTGAGTGGCAGAATGGAAAATCGCGCAGGCTTGATTTTTGAGCCTTTAAACCCGATTTATGGTGCTGGTGGTGTAATAATGACAGTGCTGCTGCTTAAGTTGTACAATAAGCGTGACATGGCTGTTTTTGCTGGAAGTATGGTTATAGGCGGTCTTTTGGAATTCTTATGTAGTTTTTTTCAGGATATGATATTCCATTCTGTTTCCTGGAATTATACTGGTCGCACATTCTCAATGTTTGGCGGAAGAACAAACTTTGTGTACTGTATTTTCTGGGGCTTTTTGGGGCTTTGGTGGGTAAAAGATTTGTATCCTGATATTTCACGCTCAGTAGAAAAAATTCCAAACAAAATAGGAAAAATAGGTACATACGTTTTAGTTGTTCTGATTGCGGCTGATATACTTGTATCTGCGTCTGCAGTTGGAAGAATGTCCGCCAGAAAAAAGGGAAAAGAAGCTTCCAATAAAATAGAGATTATACTTGATAAGAATTTCCCGGATGCAAAAATGGAAAAGCTTTATCCAAGTATGGTTTTTTCAGATTAAAAACCTATACATTTTTGTATGCGCTGAAACAGAGTGTTTGCATCAAAAGGCTTGGCGATGTAATCAATTGCGCCAAGCTTTAACGCTTTTACTACAATGTCTTTGTCCGTGTTTGAAGTAAGAAAGATAACCGGAATTTTGTTATAATCTTCGTGTTCTTTAAGGATTTCCATAACAGCAATTCCGTCTATTTCGGGCATTTGGATATCAAGTAAAATAAGTTCCGGCAGTTCACGTTCAAGCATAACGAACAGCTGCTTTCCGCCTGTAAGTAGCTTCAGTTTATATTTATCCTTAAGTGCATTCTCGGCAATTCTTAAATTTGTTACTTCATCGTCAACTATAAAAATCTGTTTCATTTTTTCCTCCATACTTTTATTGTTCTTTTATCAGTTCTTCAAGTTTTTTTGTTTCATCAGAAACGAGTGTATAGTCAAAAGCATAAGCGCCTTTTGATATTGAATCGAGTGCACTTTGAATTTCGGGTTGCCATTCATATTCAAAAATTTCTTTCATAATTTCATCAATGGTAACCATATCCATATCATAGGCCGCATTCGCCAGTGGAACAATCTTTTCCTTTAATAAGGATATTGTACCAGTTTTCTTGTCTTTTGTCATTTTTTGTTTTGATTCTTCCAAATAATCGGTTACTTTTTGAATAATTTTTTTATACTCTTCAAGACAGGTTTCCAAATGTTCTTCTATGAATTTTTTGTCGGAAGCTAAACCTGCCTTTTCCAGTTCTGCTGCCATTGTGGAAAGTTTTTTTGCACCTATGTAAAGCGAAGAACTTTTCAGTCCGTGGATGTTCGTTACAAATGGTTGTAAGTCGGTGTCCACTGCCATTTTGCGTAGTTCTTCAATACGTTTGTTGTAATCTAAGGTATAGGTGTTCAGAATTTCTGTGTAGACGGAAGTTGAATCACCGGCATAAGCTAAACCTGCCTTAAAGTCAATTCCATCTGCACTTTCCGCTTCCTCGTTTTTTTCCTCAGAAGCATCTTCGGCCCGCAACTCAATTTTATCTTTTGGCAGCCATTCCTGTAAAACCGCATTAAGACGACTGGGTTCTATCGGTTTTGACATAAAGTCGTTCAAGCCTTCGGAAAGGAACATTTCGCGAACGCCGCTCAAAGCATTTGCTGTTAAGGCAATAATTGGTTTTGTAGCGTTTTCATTGTCCATCTTTCGGATTTCATGTGTCGTATCAATACCGTCCATCTCCGGCATAAAGTGATCCATAAAAATAAGGTCATAAGTTTTCTTTTGTAATGCATCAAGTGCATCAAAGCCGGAAGAAGCTGTGTCAGCATTTATTTCGTGCGTTTTGAGCAGTCCACTTGCAACTTTCAGATTTACGGCATTGTCGTCAACAACAAGAACGTTTGCTGTTGGTGCATAAACACGTTCAAACTTGCCTGTTGTTGCAACGTGTGATTTTATTGTTGAGAATTTGCCGGAGAATACCTGTGCCAACTGATAGCAGAAAACGGGTGTAATAAGGATACATACATCAGAATCCTTAGGAACATCGTTCATTTCGTTTGCCATGGTAACAACTTTTACGTTGCTTAGATTTTCTGCTTCTATACAATTTACAACTTTATTCAGATATTTGGTGTCAACAAAAACAAAATCGTAAAGACCGTCGACCTTGGAATCTGTCAGTTTTCTGCACAAACCTTTTACATCAACACACAAATCCGTGGAACAGTTCATTGCGTCAAATTCAATCATCGTGTGCATGCTGTAACGACTGCGTGGTTCAAAGTACAGGATTTTTGTATTATTCGATTCCAGAGGAGCTACGAATGGAACATAGTTATCAACTTTCTGCCTTACAACGGCGGTAAAAGTTGAACCATATCCGTATTGGCTCTGACAGGTGATAGAACCGCCCATCATCTCGCAAAGTTGCTTTGTGATTGCGAGTCCCAATCCAGTTCCCACAATATTCCGGTTCTTTTGGGTATCAAGGCGTTCAAACTCATTGAAAAGCTTTTTTCTATCCTCGTCTTTAATGCCCATTCCAGTATCGTTTATAACGTAATGAAATTCGTATTCATCGCCTTTTTTGTCGGCGGTTACCGTAAGTGCAATGTATCCTTCAGGTGTGTATTTGACGGCATTACTGAGCAGGTTTAAAAGAATCTGTTTGATACGGATTTCATCACCAATAAGCTCATTAGGAACAGCAGGATCGATATGAACAAAAAAGTCCAGAAACTTATCTGCGGCACGGAGTTTTATCATCGTGATAATGTCATTAATCATTTCCGTAAAGTTATACGGAACAACCGTAAGCGTAAGCTTTCCGGATTCGATTTTTGAAATATCCAGAATATCGTTTATGATACCCAAAAGGCTGCGACAGGCGGTACTTATGTTTTTTGCGTATTCAAGACAGGACGGTGAAGAAGTCTTATCAAGCAGAATCAAATCACTCATACCCATGATTGCGTTCATAGGCGTTCGGATTTCATGACTCATGCTCGCAAGGAAGTTGGACTTTGCTTTTGTAGCGGCGAGTGCTTCTTCCTTTGCAGTTACAAGTTCATCCGTGATTTTTACCATATCTGTAATATCCGTAAAGATACTATACAGAACAGGGAACTTGCCTTCATAAAGCTCGTCAACAAACAAACACTTTGTCCGAACGGAAACGTAATGACCGTCTTTATGCTGAATGCGGTATGAAATTGAATACGGGATTCGTTTTTCCAGCGCAAAATACAAGGCTTCAAAAATCTGAGGCACATCTTCGGGATGGAAATATGTTATGCCCATGTAGTTGTCGTGTTCAATGTCTTTGGAAGTTCGACCTATAAGATTTAAGAATTTTTGGTTCGTATACAAAAATGTGAATTCGGGATTTACTACAATTTTTGCAATACCGTCCGCCGCTGTATTAACAAGCTCGTCAATGTCTTTTTCATCAACAAAGAAAGCCTGATGTTCAAGAAGCGTACTTTTGTAAATTGTGAACGTATCCATTCCATGCGTCTGAGAGTAGTAAAGAGCATCATTAGCCTTGCTGAACAATTCTTTATAAGTATTTCCGTGTTCAGGATATAGTGAAACACCGATACTTGCCGAAACGGAACAAATAATACCTTCTTTATTTACTTTCCTGCGGATTTCGTCACAAAGCTTTTGCATTGAAGCTTTCAGATCTTTTTTTGTTTTGAAATTCTTCATAAAAACGGCAAAACAAACGCCGCCCAAACGACCGATTATGTCATCTTCAGAAATATTACGCTTAATGGTTTCGATGAATTCCATGATGATGGAGTCACCGCTTAAGTATCCTAGTGTTTCGTTAATTTGTCTGAAGTTATCAATATCCAGAATAATGAAAGCGGATTTTTGATCCGTGGGTTCCTGCTGTGAAAGATAGTTTTTTATGCAGTTTTCAAAAGAAAGCTTGTTCAGCAGGTTGGTCAAAAAGTCTTTTTCGCTTTTTTCTACGAGAGAAAGTTCTTTTTTCTTTTCTTCATCTATGTTGTGAATAAAAATGAATGCACGCAGTGTGTTTGTCTGATCAAAATGATAAAGACGGATGGTAGCTCTTTTCCACAGATAAAGCGAACTGTATGCCTTGTCCATAAACGAATACTGGTAAACGCTTATGTTTTGTCCGTACATTTTTTTTAGATTAGCGGAACACAGTGTTTCGTACATTTCTTTAATGTAATCGGGATGTACAACTTTATTCAGCAATGTTTCCAAATTTGAATCGTAGTTTGTATTTTCCGGTGATTTCAGGTACTCGGGAATGATTTTTGCCGTTTCGCCGAGAAGAATGTTTTCTGTAACATCAATTTCAAAAACGTTTTCGTAAATATCATAGCAAATTTCACGCAAAAAACGTTCCTGCTCAAATTGTTCCGCATTTGTATCCGACGCTTTTTTTAAACCCCGCTGGGTATAAAAAACGACAAAGAGCGACAAAGCTTCGAGAAAGATTGTTATTATCCAAATTGAAAGAATGATTTTCCGAATTTCAGGAACGGTTATAACCAATTCCGCAGTTTGAAACCGTATCAGAAAAAAACTAAGGTAAACAGGCAGAAACAGTGCAATGACACAGACTGCAACAAAGGGTAAAACACTTTTTTTTGACATAACTATTTAAAATAATTATACACCCTAATAAACAAAAAATGTAAAAAAAAATAAGGGAATTCAAAGAAAATTGTTTTTTACAGCTGAATGGATTTGAGTTTATTCAGTTCATATGCAAAAACTGCTGCCGCTTGTGCCACATTCAAACTTTCAATGTTGGTTTTTGTCTGATTTAACGGGATTTCACCGTTTATTTTAACAAGAAAATCGCATTTGTTTTTTACCTGCTGTGAAATTCCGTGTTCCTCATTGCCGAGAACTAAAAAAACGGATTTTTTGCTTGCAATATGCGGTAAATCTGAAACATCGTTTTTTGCTCTCAAATCCGTACCTATTCTTACGAATTTGTTTTTGACGTTTTCCAACAGTTCCGGTAAAGAAGAAACTTTGTAGAGATTTACGTACTCCATGCCCCCCTGCGCAACTCTGTAACTGCTTGTGGTTATACTGCTCTGTGCTTCATCAGTGGGAATTATTAGATTTTTTATTCCGAAAAATGCGGCACTTCTTACGATTGCACCGAGATTGTTCGCGTTCCCGACTCTGTCGAGTAGGATAACGTGTTCACATCTTTTTACCCATTCGGATATATCTGCATAGGAAACCTCATGTAAAACAGGTTGCTTTATCATAGCAACAACACCCTGATGATGAACGCTGCCGCAGAGTTTTTCAAGTTCTGTATCGTCTTTTACACAGTTGTATGGAATGTGTTTTTCCGCCAGATAATGGCATAATGAACCGAATATCGGAGCATGTTCCACATTGTAATAAAATCTGGTTATTGAGTCTGGATGTTTTTCACCCAAAGCTTTTACGGCTTCAACACCGCAAACTGCAAGTTCCTTGAATTGCTTGTTTTTCATTTTGTTCGGTTTCCTGTTTGGTTATAAAAAAATCTATATGATAATTTTAAGATTTTCAAGATTTTTTCTAATTTTAGTATTATATTTGATGTATTCGCAGGAAGGTAAAATTATGTCAATTGAAACAATGATTCCGCGCTGGGATATGTCACCGATATATTCCTACGATTCCAAAAACTATTCAGATGCTCTGACCGAATTGGACAGACTGAAAAATGAAGCTGAAAAAAAGCTTGAAAAAAAGGAAATATCCGATTTTCCGCTCTGGCTTTCTGATTACATAAAAATCATAAATAAGATTAAAAGCATTTTTATGTCTTTGTATTCTTTTGCTTATGCTGTTTATTCAACCGAAACGACAAACAATACGTATATCCAAAAGTTGTCGACCTTGGAAGAAAAATCAATCGAAATTGAACAACTTGATATTAAGTTTAGAAAGATTTTTTATAAAAAAACCGCAGACGGCAGGGAAAGCAAATTAGAAGCTGTTTATGCACGTTTTCCTGAACTTGAAAAATATTCGTATATTTTTGAAGAAGACATAAAACAGAGCAAACATCAAATGGATGATGAACTTGAACGAATAGCTTCTGAATTGAATTTAACCGGCGGTGAAAGCTGGAGTCGTCTTCAGGAACAGATTATTTCAAATTTAAAAGATGTTGAAACAGGAAAAACATTTAATGAACTACGGAATGATGCCTACAGCAAAGACCCAAAAATCAGAAAACAGTCTTTTGAAAAGGAGATTGAGCTTTTAAAAGGTGCTGAGATTCCACTTGCCGCCTGTATGAACAGTATAAAAGGTCAGACCCTTACGCTGAACAAGAGGAGAAACTGGAAAAGCGCAATTGAAAAAAGCCTTTTGCAGGCACGAATCAGTGAAAAAACACTGAATGCGCTTATTATGTCCATCGAAGAATCACTTCCTATATGGCGTGATTATTTAAAAGCAAAAGCCCGCATTTTGTATCCGACTAAAATAAATCCTTCGTTGCCTTTTTACGATTTATTTGCGCCGCTTTCTTCCAGTTCCGCCGCCGACACAAATTCGCCGGTTTCAAAAACATGGACTTTTGCGGAGGCAAAAGACTATATAATAGAACGGTTTACAGGTTTTTCGCAGGATATGGGCGATTTTGCAAAAAATGCTTTTAAAAACAATTGGATAGACGCACAAATCCGTCCGGGAAAAGTCGGCGGTGCATACTGCATTGATTTTCCTGTACAAAAAGTTTCCAGAATTTTATCAAATTTTACGGGAGCCTTTTCCGACATAACAACACTGGCGCATGAACTTGGTCACGCATATCATTTTTATTGTGTCAAGGATATGGATTTTGAACTTAGTCAGTATCCAATGACACTTGCGGAAACAGCGAGCAATTTTGCGGAAACAATCGTGCAGAAAGATATGATAAAAAAATCCTCTGACCGCGAAAAAATGGTGATGATTGAGCTGCATCTACAGGACTGCTGTCAGGTTTTGGTAGATATATTATCGCGTTTCTATTTTGAAAAAAGCGTTTTTGAAAAACGTGCTTCCGAGGGAGAGCTTTCGGCAAAAGATTTTTGCTCTCTTATGGAGGAAGCTCAGAACAAAACTTACGGTTCTGGCTTGTATGACCGGCATCCATATATGTGGGCGTTAAAATCGCATTATTACAGTACAAGCCTTGATTTTTACAATTTCCCGTATGCGTTCGGAATGCTGTTTAGTGCTGGACTTTATGCCTTGTACGAAAAACAACCTGCTGAATTTCCCGGAATGTATAAAACGCTGCTTCTAGACACAGGCAGACTTTCTTGTGAAGAAGTTTGCGCAAAAGCTGGATTTTCCATTGAAAGGCCCGATTTTTGGGAAAATGGTATAAAATCTTTGGCGGACGACATTAAATTATTTAAAGAATACAGCCTGCGTTAAGGATATTTTGATTATGAACAGCTATTTGAATTACGTAATCATTTCTTTTCAAAAAGTAAAACGCATTGTGGAATATATATTGTGCATAATATTCATACCGTTTTTCATTTTTGCGCTTGTGTCGGAGATAATGGATTTATCCGCCGATGGAGAACTTTGGATAGCAATTATGTGGGTGATTTTTCTTTTGCTTAACTGTCTTATGCTATGGGATGCAATAAAAACCGGAATACTGGTAAAAGCGGCAGTCCGGTATAATGACATATTCTGTGGTGACAAGAACGGAACAATCACTATTAAAGAGTTTTCCATTATTTTAAACAAACTTGATTATAAAATTGAAAAAGAACTCAAGGCTTT
>DBWK01000060.1:16111-21089 GCA_002308875.1 Treponema sp. UBA1240 | reverse complement strand
GTAATTCTGAACGATGCAAAAGACAACAATGTGAAGAAATTCGGCTTTGTTGAAGTTGCCTGTAAAAACTGCGGAGGCACATCACGCATAAGAGCCGGTACTGTTGGAAAATGCAGTTATTGTGGAAGCCCTATCAAAGAAGAATGAGTACTTTTTGATTTGTATTGAAAATAAAGAAATTAGAGGTATAATAAAACCGTATGCGGAAAAAAAGTAAAAATGACAGCGTTGATTTTGAAAAAAAGTTTTTAGATGGTCATGTAGATAAAGTAAACAGATTAAGCAGCAGATTATATTTTATTTTAAGCTTTTTATGTATAATTCTATATATTTTTTGTCGGGTGGGTTTTTATAATTATCCTGTAAACCGTGCACTTTTCATAGTTGTTTTTGCTATCTCATCATCAACAATACTGCTTTTATATGATCGTAAATTCAAGAATCATAAAGCAAAGAGTTTATTTAAATACCTTTTATTGATTGCAACGCAAGTAATAGTTGTATGTATGGCAACAGATGTCAATTTAACTCTGACAGTTTCATATCTGACAATGCCATTATTTACAGTTATGTATTTTGATCCTATGTTCACATTTATTTCCTGTATAGTTGCTGCAATCTCTCAGCTTATTGGAATTGTTTTAAGGGCTGAACAAGGTGTTGAAATGTTCTGGCCTGACATAACTCCAATGTATTACATTATAACAAATGGATCGGGAGTTGTTCTTGAATATATATTTATAACTGCGCTTCTTACATTTTCATCAAAGACGGCAAGAAACTATATGTATTCAGTTTTTTTGCGGAATCAAAAGCTTGCGCAGGTTCAAAAGCAGATTTTGTACGGTCTTGCCGATATAATTGAATCTTCAGATACAACAACCGGTCAGCACGGCAAACGTACGACGGAAGTTGTTACTCTGATAAATAAGTATCTGCTTGAGCATAACATATATACGGACGAATGTTCCGTGGATGATATGAATCTTATTTCCATGGCGGCGCCTCTGCATGATATAGGCAAAATAAAAGTTCCCGAACATATACTGCTTAAACCTGGAAGACTTTCACCGGAAGAATTTGAAGAAATAAAGAAACATCCTGTAGAGGGCAGTAAGATTATTCTTCAAACATTGTTAAAAGTTGAAGATCCAAGGTTTGTCCAGATTGCGCATGAAATGACACTGTATCACCACGAAAAATGGAATGGAACAGGTTATCCCGACGGATTAAAGGAAAAACAAATCCCTATTTCTGCCCGAATCATGGCGATTGCGGATGTGTTTGATGCACTTTGCTCCGCCCGTCCTTATAAAGAAAAGTTTTCATTTGAACAGGCTATGGATATTCTTAAAGATTTGAGCGGAAAGCACTTTGATCCTGAACTTGTAAATGCAATGTTTTCGATGCAGGATAAGCTTAGAAAACTTTATTTTGAAAATGCCTGATTCTCAATGTAAATACATATACTGTACACGGAAATCAAATATGAGTTATAATTATTTTATCATTTAAAACAAGTGGATGGTAAAATTTGTATACTAGGGAAATTACAAATCCTCCTGAAAATATAATAGTTGACGGCCGGCCTATTTTCGGCACATTCAGCAAACCATTTGAAAAAATGGAAATTCGGGGGATTAAAAGACCTTTCGGGGACTTACCTTTTCCTCCGTTTATAACAAATCTTCGTATACGTGCTGCTCTTGTATATAGTTTTTCTGCTCAGGATTACATAGGCACAGTTGATATTTTTGACGCAAAAATATTCGGCCATACCGAAATAATCATTTGGGACAAAAATACAGGTAAAAAATATGCGTTCCGAACATTGCGTGGTCCGCATAGAAAATTTATTCCAAAAACTACAGGTAGCGGAGTTTGTGTTTCTTTCAGTTCAAAAAGATATGTCCGAATAAGCTGGAGCGAAAAAGACAAACGCCTTTCAATCCTGCTGAACATTAAAGGTGATGATATACGACCGAATGTTTCCGCCTCGTTTACAATGCCGTTTGACGATGCGATTTTTGCACAGCAGGCTTCTGTTTTACCGGTGCAGGTTATGCGCAGATGTGTTGCCTGTATACAAAAAGCAGGCTCGTTGAAAGGAACTTTGACTATTGCTGACTCTGTTCCACAAAAAATGGAAGGGCTGTCTTTTTTTGAAACAAAAAAAGCATACTACAGCCTGCGGACAAGACAAGATTATTTAACCGGAATGGGAGTAATAGACGGAAAGTCGGTATGTTTTCATCTTTCATATTCTTCAATGGCAGCAAGCGATGAATACAAATACAATTCTAACGTACTTTTTGTCGACGGAAAAGCTTATCCTCTTCCTCCCGTTAAAATTACACGACCAAAGGGAATAATGAGTACCTGGATTATTCAGGACACGGAAAGTATGGTGGATTTGTCTTTTGATCCTATTTCGGATACGGAACGAACTCTGAGTGTTCTGATTGTGCGTACAGGTTATCACACCATATACGGAACTTTTAACGGTGTTCTTTTGACAGGGGATGGAAAAACTCTTACCTTAAAAGAGGTTTCGGGTATCGGGAAAAAACTGAGAATCCGATTTTAGCATAATCAAACGTCTGTAAGGAGCAGGAGAAATATGAGTTATTTACCAAGCAGCATTTTTTCCGCGACAAAAAAACAGCAGCTAAAGTTTAATCTGCCTGAAACGCTGCCCCATATTCCGCCGGAACAGCAACAGAAATACAACAAACTTTTTGAGTTAAAGTCGCTGGTAGTCAGCGGTGCATATGATTTTATAAATGAATCGTTTATTCTGGTAACGTTGAACGATTATGTACTACATATAGAAAAGTTTGTAACCGCGATGAAATTCATAATAAACACCCTGCCTCTTGCATACAAAAAGAAGATTGGCAGAGAACCGTACAACCAGTTGCGCTTGTTTTCTGTAATTGAAAAATGGGATATGAATTTTATCAGCAAGGAAGCTACAATATTGCAATACAAACCGCGGGATGTAACCGTGGAAAAAATGATACCGTTTGTTTTTTCAGTTTACAGACCTGTTATACAGATTTTGTTTTTGGGAACTGTATCGTTTAACAGTCTGCTTAGCAAAATACCACTTGAAATAAAAGGAAAAACGCATATTGCGGAAGACCGCCTGCAGGATGCAGTAGCCGAGGCAATAGGCGAATGGAGTTATATATACAAAACGATTGTTCCCGGACTTAGTCCGTTTCTGATGCGTATGTGTGGGGCAGACTGCACGTCAATGCAAGCATTTCTGGACAATTATATCCTGCAAACGCTGGCTTTTCTTTCACTTAAAAAAGAAGACATTATTCTGCCCAAACCTTATGAGCCAGTTCCGTTAACGGAAGTTGAAGAAGTTGTTATAACAGGCGGAGGTTCATCCCAGGTAATAAAAGAAGAAACACCTGTTGAAAGAGGGCTTAAACTGCTGGACAAACTTTTTCCCGAAGCAGGATGGCTCGAATTAGAAGAAAACCCTGATATGTATCCTTACTTTCAACCCTTGTTTGATTTTCCCGAAGGTTTTAATCTGCTTTCGCCGGAAAATCCGTTGCAGCGTGCTGTTGTGCTGATGCGTATAATGGAAGACCTGTTTCCCGGCTGTACTTCTATTAAATTTACAGAAACAAGTCCTGCCGCTTCTGTACATATGACAGTTGAAGAAATAGATAATTCTATTGCAGACTGGTATTTGTACCGGATGAATGTTTTTGACAAAGAATATTCCAAGTCTTTGACGGAATATGTTAATCGCATTTATTCACAGAAGGATTTTAAGACAACTGTTTTTGGAATGAAAACTCTTTCATCGATTTTATGGTTGGAAAGAACAGAGTTTTTCCCGTTTTTAAAATTTGATTTTAATTACATAGAAAAAGAAAATCTGCTTCAGGGCAAGCTTCCTGTCTGTAAAAAAGTAGCGCGTTTAGCGTCATATTTTAACTGGCTTTCTGATAATATTGACAAAGCTCTTAAACTTAACGGCAATAATCCCGGAAATGATGTAGAGGGTGTAAAAAACCCATGGGAAAAATTCTCGTTTAGCATCACAAATACAACATCGTACCGTTTACAGGTAATTTTATCACAACAAGGGGCGTTTGGACTGACAAATGCTTCCTTATTAAAAGCCATTGCGGATATTATGACGGTTTTTGACTGGTATGCGAATGATCAAAAAAGCGCTGCATATACAGACAAAATCGGAATACCGTATCGTTTTGACGAGACAACAAACGAACCGGTTTTTTCAGTTGATCAGCGGAAAGACGTGGATGTGCTTTTTGAAAAAAGCCAGAAGAATAGAAGCGTGTAGAACGGATAAACCGGATGAACCTAATCGTTAATGTTGACAGAAACTGGGCAATAGGGAACAAAGGCAAACTTCTGTTTCCTATGTCACAGGACTTAAAACGTTTTAAAGACCTGACTACGGGTAGAATAATCATAATGGGAAGAAAAACCTTCCAATCCTTGCCAGACGGCAAACCACTTGAAAACCGCATAAATGTTGTTCTTTCCAGAAAAAAAACTTTTAAGGAAGAAGGCGCGGTGGTTTTTTCCAGTCCAACCTGTCTTGTTCGTGCTGTAAGAAACGGTTTTTTTAAGCCTTATACCGGCAGCGACTTTTTTGTTATAGGTGGCGAACAGATTTACAGACAATTTTTGCCGTTCTGTGATACCGCGTATGTAACAAAAGTAGAAGCTGCAGCACAAGCCTCTGATACTTTCTTTCCCAATCTTGATGAAAACAAGGATTGGAAATCGGTGGAAATTTCAAATGCAATGGAGCAGGATGGAACAGAATACCGTTTTGTCAAATATATTTGTTTAAAAAACACAGCCCGAACTAATATTTTTACTTGACGTAATAGGAAACATAATGTACTATCTTTGTGAACATCGCAGGATAGAGCAGCTGGCAGCTCGTCGGGCTCATAACCCGGAGGTCGTAGGT
>DBWK01000060.1:6111-16086 GCA_002308875.1 Treponema sp. UBA1240 | reverse complement strand
GTTCAGCATGTGTAACATAGCTGAACTTTTTTTTGCATTCACACAGTCATAATACAGGATTTGTTCTATGATTATAGACTTTCACACACATATATGGCCGGACGCTGTTGCAAGCAAGGCAATGGAAAAGCTGACGCATGTTTCTGACGCCTGTTTTAATCCGGTAACGGACGGAACTCTTAAATCCCTTTTATCACGGATGGATGAATGGCACATTGATTACTCCCTAATTCAACCGGTTGTAACAAAAAGTTCTCAGATTAAAACCGTAAATGAGTTTGCGTACAGCATCAACACAGGCGCGGAAACCTCACGAAGATTTGTATCATTCGGTGGATTGTGGCCTCATTCGGAAAATTACAAACAGGATATTGATTATATAGTCAGTTTAGGCATAAAAGGTATAAAACTTCATCCTGAATACCAGTCGTTTGAGGTGGACGATCCTGCTATGCTTAAAGTTTATGACTATGCGCTTTCAAAAGACCTTATTCTGCTTTTTCACGCAGGTGCGGATCCGGCTTTTTCAGAACCTTACAGAAGTTCCCCTGAAAAGTTCGCTTCAGTTATAGATAACCTGAATGGTGGAAAAATCGTTCTTGCACACATGGGCGGACATTTGCAGTATCAGCGTTTGGAAGAAAACCTAGTTGGAAAAAACGTGTTTTTAGACACATCTATGGGTTTTGACTACTATCCCAAAGATTGGTTTGTGCAAGTAGTAAAAAGACACGGTAGCGATAAAATCCTTTTTGCATCAGATTCCCCCTGGAGCAATGCTAAACGCGAATATGACACAATAAATGCTCTGCCTCTTTTGCAGGAAGAAAAAGACAATATTTTTTACAAAAATGCCTGCAGACTTTTGAAAATCTGAAAAAAACTTTTGACATTATCGCAATCGGTGTTATTCTAATAATATGCCAATGATAACATCCAATATACTGAATAATTGTGATAGATTCTTTGTTTTTAAGGGAAATGAAATACTGGTCAGGAATCCGAATCCCGGCACGGTTGAACTTCCTCAAAAGGAAGTAGTGCAAAAGTTTTTTGAACAAAACTATGCAAAAGACTGGTTTTTTGAAGAAAGCAAGGGATATTTTACAGTCATTCTTGAGGAAAGTGTTCCTGCGCTTCAAGGTTTTTGTTGGATAAGTCTAAGGCAGTTGTTTGCTTCCAGCTATGCTTTTACAAATCTTTGCTCGCGTGCGCTTGCCCTGCTGAACTGGCGAAAAACAGCAAGATTCTGCGGATGTTGCGGAGGTGCGTTGCAGGATGATAAATTTGAAACAGCGCGAATCTGTCCGTTTTGTGGAAGCGTTTTTTTTCCGCGAATCTCGCCAGCTGTGCTTATACTTGCAAAAAAAGACGATAAAGTACTTTTGGTAAGGCAGAATCAAGGTAATACAAACACATATACATGTCCGGCAGGTTTTTTGGAACACGGTGAAAATATCGAAGCATGTGCTAAACGTACAATCAAAGAAGAATGCGGACTTGAAGTTAAAAACATAAAATATTGTTCAAGCCAGCATTGGCCTTATCCAGATCAGCTTTTAATCGGTCTTACGGCAGAATGGGCTGGTGGAGAACTGGTTTTGCAAAGAAGTGAAATTGACGATGCAAAATGGTTTTCATTGGATAATCTGCCGCCTGTTCCAAAAGCCGGTTCAATAGTTTATGAACTAATAAAAAACTTTTCTTAAATCCACAGCTAAAAAACCGCTTCTTCCAGTTTCGTAAAATAGTTCTTCTTCCCAGGCAACGTACAAAATTGAACCCGAAAAAATAAAATCCGTGTAAAGAAATCCCGAAGGCATTTTTGGCAGACGGAAACAGACAGGCTTACCGTCGTTTACAATCGGCATATTTTCAGTTGCGCCGGCAAAATAAAATGTTCCATCGTAAAACAAAGTAGAAATGTTGGTTTTTAAGTTCTTTACCTTGCCATACATCGGGTCTGATTTTGTTTCGCGTATATAGTTTACGGGGCTTACCGGGTTGTTTTCCGTGTATTCCAAAGATAGTGCAATATTTTCAGGAATTTGCGAAAGAAGATTTTGCACCTTTTTTGGTGCAGTCGTAAAATCGCGCTGTGCCACAAGATTTTTGAACGATTCCTGTGTAAGCTGTTCTTTTTGAATCTGACCCTTTTTTGCTGAACCTGTAAGCGAAATTAAAGGTTCAAATGAAAAGAATTTCAGGTAATTGAATTGGGTGCGCTCTTCCGTTGAAGATTTAAAAGAACCAATCCAATTTGTTCCGTCATATTGTAAATGAACTGTTTCTGCGTTTTCGGGCAATTCAAGATCCACAACTTTTAACAGCGGAAAAAAGATGTCAGCCGTTGTTCTATATTGAATCAAAAACGGCATGGGCGAAACGGAAGCTTTACTATTAAAAAAACTGTTCCGGTATACGTGAAAAACTGGATAGCCCTCAACGGAAAGCAAATTTGATGCAGTGGTATCCGTAAAATAAAGAACATCAGTTTTTAATTCCGGCAAATCGTCAAGTTTATCAGGCAGTGTAAGGAGTCCGAGCCTGTTTACAAGCATATATGATTTTGAATCGATTTGTGCCGCACCTGAAACACGCATTGTTTCCGTCCAGGGTCTGAAAATTGTCTGCGGAGTATTACGCGGTGTTTCAATTGGAACAATGCCTGAACGTGAAAAATAATACCACCGCAAAACTGGGTCGGAAATTGAGGTAGTTGTGGCAGTTTCCGGTAGATTTATTTGCGTTTCTGTTTTTTCAGCTTTTTTGCATGAAAATAATGTAAAAATGAGAAGAAAAAGCAGAACTGTAATCGATTTGAATTTTCTCATGAATACATAGATTTTACCTTGCAAGTTCAGTTATGACAAGTGAATTTGATAAAGTTGGGTGTTTTTCGATTTTTATAAATCCCAAATTTGAATAAAAAATACTTCCCGTCTGTGGAATTTCAAAACTGCTTTTAGTCATCAAATTTCCTTCCATTATATCCGGTGAATAAATCTGCATAATTTCCACAGGAATTAGTGAGGTATCAACAGTAAATGTTTTTACCTTCTTAACACTTGATGCTTTTATTGTACCTGAACAAATGGCTTGGATAATCTTTGTTTCGTCCAACAGATATGCCGGTCTGTTTTTGTTAATTACATCCAAAAGATGATCCCAATTAAAGTAACTGCAATAGGATTCTTTCTCGGCAAGGGTTTGACCGGATTCTGCCGTTATAATTTTGTGAAAAACATCCGCAGCAAAGCCGTTTTCCCATGAAAGATAAATTCTGCTGTCTTCTGTTGTGCCGAAGGGATGGATTGCTCCTGCCGGAATAAAAAATCGATTGCCTTGTATCATTGGAAAAAGCAGGACGGGCGCTGTTTTGCCTGATGCCAAAAGGATTGTTTCACCTTTTGCGTTTACAGGCAGAGTTTTGCTCCGGATAGTGTAATTCTCGTCCATCCATACCAATTCGCTGTTTGTAACAAGTTGTAAGATTTCCGGGGGAATATCGGGAAAAGTTAGGACGTATTCAACCGTAGGTTTGTAAAAATCCTGCAAGGAAGAAATCCCGCCTCCGCCGCCGCACCCGCAAAAAACTAAGAGCGGCAGCAGAATCAGGATAAAAAAGAGGTTAGATGAAAAATAATAAAACCTTTGAATTTGTTTTCTCATACATAGTATATATAGAAAACAAATTCTATTTTTTACCTCTTTTTAGAAAAAAAGTTTAAAATTTTTTATTTTTTTTCGTTTCCATCTGTATCAGCATAAAAATCAGGATAAAAATGTGTTGTGGGTGGCAACGGTTTTGATCCGTCTATAACAATCTTCTTTGGCTTTACGCGAATACGTACACGTCTTGGTGGTGGTGGTGGACATCTTCTTGGTGGCGGTGGCGGCGGAGCCATATGTTTTTTCGGTGCAGGTTTATGTGCCTTTGGTGGAGCCGGAGGTGCTTTAGGTGGTGGGGGTGGTGGATTTCCGACCCGTATAATGCCAAAATCAAAGTCAATGTCTATGCTCACATTACCTTTCGAACTCTCTGAAAAAGCAAAGAAAGAACTTGAAATCAAAGTAAAAATTAAAAGCAAAATAATGGTTTTCAGTGTTTTTTTACTCATATTGCACTCCTTGTTTTTGTTTATGGTCTAATAGTATCATCATACTGGAAATAAAACATTAAAACTTTCTGAAAATTTTATCAGTGTTTTTTAGGAATTTATTTTTTTCTTGAAAAATAACAAGTATGTTTATATAATCAACTAACCATGAAAATGATAAATTCTCAGTCCGATATAAATGTTTCACGAATACTGCGTCTTATCTGGCAGAAAAACGGTATAAGCCGGATAGAAATTGCAAGTGAGCTTGGACTTGATAAATCAACCGTAACAAAAATTGTTTCTGCACTTGTGAATATTGGAATTGTATCAGAGTTTGCGCATGGTTCAACCGGACCACTTGGGGGTCGCAAACCTGTTTATCTGGAAATAACAACGACGTTTGCCGCGGTCGGCGGTATAGAAATCAATCGTGACGGATACGTATGCTGCCTTTTGGATTTACCCGGAGATATTCTGTTTGAACACACGGAAGCAATGCCGGTTAATGACTGTCTTGAAGTTTTTGAAAAAGCAAAACAGGTTTTAAAGTCAGAAGCGCAAAAACGAAATATAAAGCTTGTAGGAATTGGCGCCGGTTTGTCCGGTCTTGTAAACAGTGATGCAGGTATTATATTCCAATCAATTCCGCTGTCACTTTCTTCACCGTTTCCGTTTTCGCAGATGGCTTCTGTACAGGCGGAACTACCTGTCCTCATAGAGAACGATGCACGTTGCTGTTGTTACAGTGAACGAACTTTGCTGCACGATATGGGAATACAGAACAGCATATTTTTGCTGATAGAGATTCGTGAAAAAGATAAAAAATCCCGTCTGGAAAGCCGACAGATTTCTGTTGGTACTGGTTTGATAATAAACGGAAAGATTTACAAAGGTAACGATTTTTCTGCCGGTGAATTCCGAAGCTTGTTGTGGAACGGTAATAAGGATGGTCAGTTTTTGGCTGAAGAAGAAGACCTGGCAAAATCCGCTGTCGATTCAGACGCCAATTCCATATTTTACGAACTTGCTCAGCATGTGGCGTTTTTGGTCAATATGCTGAATCTTGAAACTGTTTACATCGGCGGTTTACCGTCTGATTACGCGGAAAAACTTGCGGAAATGATAAACAAGAGGATAGTTTACCAATGGCCTTATGATGCAACGCATCATTGCGAAGTCCGGTTATCATCACTGGGGCATCTTGCCGTTGCATACGGTGCTGCCGGTATGTTCATAGACAGGTTCTTTGCGCTACCGAGCCTTGCTTCGCCGCTGGGAACAGGTCCATCCATTTTGGAATCCCTGTCCGATATCAATTCCACTGGTCATCTCGGCAAGCTTGTTTAAAACATTTTGTCGTAAAAATCGTAATTGTAACCATTGTCAGCTGTTGTTGGTGCTGATACTAATTCAAAGTAAACAACAGCATTTTTGGCCGCTGTGATTGCAAAGTCCGCGCCATCGTCCAAAATCTGTGTTTGAGTAAGTGGATTTGCACCGGCTTTTATCAGCTCAATTTGTTCCTGCGACGGATTTGCGGGTTGACCCAAATCGTTCCAAATTTTCAGAGGATTTGTTGATTTTTCATCAACGGTTTTTGTAATCAGACATATGCGTCCTTTAAGGTTCTGGAATTTGAGCGAAACTTCAAGCGGTGTACCGTCAGTTTCCATAGGAAGATTCCAGATTATGCCTTTGTATCCGCCTTCTATGGTTTTTACGATAACTGCGCTTGTATCACGGTAAACGCATTTTTCGGCGTTAAGTTCCAAGTCTTTGAAGAATTTGAAAGTCCAAAAGGTTGGTTTTGGAATACCGCCGTTTGCCAAAAGTCCGAATCCACCGTGAAACGGTGTAAACGGAATGCCGTGTTCTTCAAAAACATCGCCGAATGTCCAGTAGGAATAAGCCGTTACGTAGTCGCCTATTTTAGAAAGAGTACGCGCAATGTAAGCAGCATTCAAATTTGTGTCGTGAATAGGACAGTTTGGAATATAAGATGTGTTGAATTCGGTGATGTAAAACGGAAGATTTTTGTAATCGGGATAAGAATCGATTATTTTACGGCAGTCTTCCAGTGTTTGGAATGTTTCATCAGGGGTCATCAGCTTAGCATAACCATAGTGTCCTTTTTCTTCAGGTGTTTCGGTCGTGTAGTGATGGCGCGAGATAAAATCCAGCGGAGGCTTTTTTTGTGAGCAAAAATCAAGAAAGCCTTTCATCCATTTTTCGTCCGCGCCACCGCAAATTGCAGGTCCGCCTACCTGAAATTTTTTACTTACGCTTTTTACGGCTTTTGCGGTACATTCATACAGTTTGAAATATTCCTGCATATCCGCATCTTTCCAAAACACAAAAAGATTCGGTTCATTCCATATTTCAACCGGCCATGAAAGAACCTGCTCACCGTAACGCGAAAGTAAATGTCGTAGAGTGTTAGCAACAAGGTCTGCCCAAACATCATAATTGATTGGAGGAGTAACGTTTCCTTTCCAGTAGAAAACGGTCTGTGTACCTGAAGCTAATTTTTTAGGCATAAAACCGAGTTCAAGAAAAGGCCGGATATTCAGTTCAAGATAGGAATCAATTACGCGATCAAGATAGGTAAAGTTGTATTCAACGGAAGTTTTTGCGTTTTTTTCTAAATAAGCTTTGTATTCTTCAAAAGATGAAAAATCTTCCGGCTTTTTTAAGCCGGTCTTATCATAATAAACCTGATAAATTCCCATATCATCGCAAAACAAGCCATGTCCGCGTATAAACTTAAAGCCTATGCTGTTTTGAACGACCTTAAGCTGGTCAAAGTATTCTTTTGTAAGGGCAAGTCCCATTCTGCCCGTGCCTACGCAAAAATCCGTGTTATTGTTGAATTTTATGTTTTCTGAACCGCTGATAATAATTGAATTGTTCATCTTTCCTCCAAAATCAAATATTATATAGAAAAAAAATAATACTCAAGTCATTCAATGTCTATTGCTACTCTTTGCCTAATAAGTCATAATCACAACAGTTGAGGAATATATGTCATATTTACAATCATTGCTTTTGGGTCTTTTGCAGGGACTTACAGAATTTCTGCCGGTTTCCAGCTCAGGACATCTGGCTGTTTTGAAAAACTTGTTCAACTTGGAAGAAATCCCGCTTTTATACGATGTAATGCTGCATTTGGCAACATTGTGCGCAGTTGTTCTGTTTTTTTACAAACTGATTTGGGAACTTATAAAAGTGTTTTTCAGGTTTATCACGCGGAAAGAACAACCGGAAGATAAACCTTTGCAAATATATATTGTTGCTTTGATCTGCGGAACGATTATAACCGGAATTATGGGCATTGCTTTTAAGGACGTTGTTGAAAAGCTTCCAATAAAGTTTATATCTGCAGGCTTTATTCTGACAGCACTGCTGCTGGTCTTTTCTGAGTTTTTCGCCAAGAAAAACACTGAAAACAAAACTCAGAACGATGGTGTTTCCATAAAACAGGGTGTTATCTGTGGACTGGCGCAGGGCTTTGGTGTTCTGCCCGGAATTTCACGTTCCGGTATTACCATTTCGGGTGCTTTGTTTTCAGGTATGAAGCGGGAAACAGCCGGTGAATTTGCTTTTATTCTGTCGATACCTGCAATTTTGGGCGCATTTCTTCTGGAACTGAAAGACATGGATTCGCTGACATCTTCAGTTTCTCTGCCGGTGCTGTTGCTTGGTTGCGTGGCGGCCTTTTTGTCCGGCTTATTCGCATTAAAGGTACTGATGAAAATAGTAAAAAAAGGCAAACTGGGATGGTTTGCCGCATATCTTATTCCACTTGGAATAATTACTCTGATATTTTTGAAATAAGGAATTAGAATGGCTACAATTTACGAAGAATCTCTTGAAAAGCACGGCATTTGGAAAGGAAAAATCTCAACTGAATTAAAAATGCCACTTAACGATACAAAGGATTTGTCACTGGCTTATACGCCCGGCGTTGCAGAACCCTGCAGGGCTATCTCAAAAGACAAAAAGCAGGTTTACAATTACACCTGGAAAGGAAATACAATCGCCGTTGTAAGCGATGGTACGGCGGTTCTCGGGCTTGGTGACATTGGACCGGAAGCAGGTCTGCCGGTTATGGAAGGCAAGGCTGTGCTTTTCAAAAAATTCGGCGGTGTTGACTGTGTACCAATTTGCCTTGATACAAAAGATCCAAAAGAAATAATAAGTATTTGTAAGGCGCTTGCTCCAAGCTTTGGCGGAATCAATCTTGAAGACATTTCCGCACCGCGTTGTGTGGAGATTGAGCGCACACTGATAAAAGAACTGAATATTCCGGTTTTTCACGATGATCAGCACGGAACAGCGATAGTTGTAACTGCTGCTGTAAGCAACGCATTAAAGTTAATCGGAAAAAAGAAAGAAGATGTTACCGCCGTTGTCAGTGGAATGGGTGCCGCCGGAAGTTCAATCTGCCGTATGCTGCTGGATTTCGGTATAAAAGATATTCTCGGTTTTAACAGCAAGGGAATTGTACTGAAAGACGATTACGAAAACTACAACTTTTTAACAAAGGAACTTTGCCTTATAACAAACAAGCAGAACCGCAGACTCAGCCTGCAGGATGCGATGAAAGAAGCGGACATTTTTATAGGTGTTTCCAAACCCAATCTTATTACAAAAGAAATGGTTGCATCTATGAAAAAAGAACCGATTATCTTTGCAATGGCAAATCCGGAACCCGAAATCCCCTATGCGGACGCAGTTGCAGGCGGAGCAAAGGTTATTGGCACAGGACGTTCCGATTTCCCGAATCAGGTAAACAACGTTCTTGCGTTTCCGGGATTGTTCAGAGGTGCTCTTGATGTACGTGCCCGAAAAATAACGGAAGAAATGAAGATGGCGGCGGCGATGGGCTTGGCTTCACTTATAAAGGAAGAAGAACTGAGACCGGATTATGTAATTCCGTCACCATTTGACCCGCGTGTTGCAAAAGCCGTTGCTGCGGCAGTTGCAGAAACCGCGCGAAAAATAGGTGTCGCGGAGCTTTAAGCCCGCCGGAAGAGGTTGAACTAAAGAAAGTTTTATAATAAGGTAAATTTTATGAAAAAGAAGTTGATTAAAAAAATCGCCGTTACCGGCGCACTTAGCGCATTAAGTATTTTACTGGGTGTTACCAAACTGGGTTTTATCCCCTTTGCAGGCGCAGCAATAACAATTCTTCATGTGCCTGTAATTATTGGTGCAATTTTGGAAGGTCCGGTTGCAGGACTTATCATCGGACTCATTTTTGGTGTCTGGAGTATGATTCAGGCGGCAATCTCGCCGACCGGCGTTTTGGATCCGTTCTTTGTAAATCCTCTCGTATCCGTTGTTCCGCGTGCTTGTATAGGATTAGTTGCCTGGGCAGTTTTTTATTTGTTGCGAAAAATCAAAATATTGCCTAAAATAATACCAGCAGCTGTTGCGGCCTTTTTCGGTTCGCTTACGAATACTGTTCTGGTAATCGGCTCGTTATTCCTGTTGTTCAGGGAACAAATTACCCAAATCTTTGAGAACAAAGGTTTTATTGTGGTAATTGCAAGCTTGATGCCACAGGCGTTAATTGAAGCGGCAGCGGCAGTTATAATAACAGTTGCGGTTGTAGGTTGTGTATTGGGATATACAAACCGCAATAAATCTCGTCTTTCAGAGGCAGACCAAGATTGAAAATAATAATCATCGGAGCAGGTTTTACCGGACTGCAGTTAGCAAAGCGACTTGTTTCAGAAAAGATGGATGTTGTCTTAATTGACAACGATGAAGAAACCGTTCGACATGCGTCAAACAGCGTGGACTGTCTGGTTATTCAGGCAAACGGAAACAACCTTAATACACTGGAACAGGCTGGTATATCAAAGGC
>DBWK01000060.1:0-5981 GCA_002308875.1 Treponema sp. UBA1240 | reverse complement strand
GGCATTGACTACATGATTCATCCAGATGTAGCCGCTGCCGAAGAAATTGTTACAGCGTATCAGCATGGAGCAATTGCCGATATTCTTGAATTTGACGATTCCAAATATGAAATGGCCTCGGTCGAGATAGAAAAAGAAAGCTGTCTCGACGGTATACGGCTTAAAGACATCAATTCTATGTCGCCGACAAAAGTTCTTATTCCACTTGTAACAAGAGACGAAAAAACGTTTCTTCCTGTCGGAGATACAGAACTTAAAGCCGGCGATACAATTTCTATTCTTATTGAAAAAGAAAAGCTCAGCGCTTTTTTGCCGCTGACAGGTTCCAACGTTCATCAGATTAAAAGAATCGCACTTGTGGGTGCGGGAAGAATAGGAACAAAGATTGCGGACTGTATATTAAAGAAAGAAAAAGAAAAGTCCAAATCCATTATAGGAAAACTGTTCGATAAAAATACAAAGAATCATCCTCAGCTGGTAATAATCGACAAAGACTATAACCTTGCAAAAGAAGCTTCTGAAACTTTTGAAGATGCAATAGTTTATAACGCTGACATTACCGATGAATCTTTCATTGAAGAAGAAAACCTTTCACGCTTTGATCTGGTTATTGCGGCAACACACAACCACGAACTTAACATGGTTGCGTCCGCATACTTTAAGACTCTTGGCTGTAAACGCAGTATTTGTCTTGTAACAAATTCCGCCTATGCGCTGATAGCAAAGAACATCGACATTGATGTTGCCGTTCCTATAAAGGACGTTGTTGTTGACGCCATTCTGAGCCATTTGCGCGGTAAAAATGTTACCGGTGTACACACACTTTCCGAGGGCGAATTTGAAGTTGTTGAATTTGAAATTCCGCAGGATTCAAAAATCAGGGGCAAAGCTCTCAAAGACATAAGAAGCACGGAAACAGCGTTTATCGTTCTGCTGGTCAACAAAGGGGATACTTATATGATTGCTGACGGAAACACAATTCTTGAAACCGGCGACAAACTTATATTCATTGTTGAAACAAAAGACAACAAACAAATTCTGAGCAAGCTTGGAGGCTGAAATGGCTATCACTGTTATCAGGATGTTGGCTGTTCTTTTGTTGATAATAGCAACAACATTTCTAATCCCCTCCGCTTTTGCGCTTTATTATGGAGAAACAATAGCGATAAAAGCATTTCTCTTTCCAATGCTTTTTGTTTATGTGGCTGCCGGTCTTTTTCTGCTCATATTCCGGAAAAAGAAAAATATGCGCCTTAGTACCAGAAGCGGATTTGCAATAGTTGCTTCCGGCTGGATAACAGCCGGTTTGTTGGGTGCTGTTCCATTCCTTTTGTCCGGTACAATTTCAAATGTATTCGATGCAATTTTTGAAAGTGTTTCAGGCTTTACCACAACCGGTGCAACAATTTTGTCTGATGTTGAGAATCTGCCAAAGTGCATCAATATGTGGCGTGTTCAAATGTGCTGGCTTGGCGGCATGGGAATTGTCGCCCTTACAGTAGCACTTATGCCGCTTTTAGGCGTCGGTGGTTTTCAGCTTATAAAGGCGGAAACAACCGGGCCGGAAAAAGGCAAAATAACACCCAAAATAACTATGACTGCAAAACTCCTGTGGTTTATTTATCTTGGAATGACGGTTGTCCAGACAATTCTGCTTTTGCTTTGCGGAATGAGTTTTTTTGACGCTCTTGCGCACTCTTTTTCAACTTTGGGAACAGGTGGTTTTTCCACAAGGAATGCGAGCATAGGACATTACAATTCTGCTGCTATAGACTGGGTATGTATCACATTTATGGCTTTGGCGGGTGTAAACTTTAGTCTTTACTATCAGGTTCTTATAGGCAAAGGCAGAGAAATGCTTGAAAACACCGAATTCAAGGTTTATGTTTCAATTCTTTTTGTCTGTACTCTGGCAATAACATTTATAATCATGCCGCTATACAACAACTTTTTCTCCGCATTGCGTTTTTCAGCGTTTCAGGCTGTATCCATAACTACAACAACAGGCTTGGGAACCGCTGACTTTGATAAATGGCCGGCGGCGGCACAGATGATAATATTCTCGCTGATGTTTATCGGTGGTTCTTCCGGTTCAACAAGCGGCGGTGTAAAAGTTGTGCGCTGGGTTGTTATGTCAAAACAGGCTTCCAACGAAATCCGCAGAATGATACATCCGCATGGAATTTTCAGTATCAGGCTTAACGGACGTGCCGGCAGAAAAGACATTGTTTTTAATGTAACGTCTTTTATGCTGGTATACTTTATCCTGCTTGCAATAACAACCTTTGTTGCGTGTTGTGGCGGTGCGGATTTGTTCTCGGCGTTTACAGCAAGCCTTGCTCTTGTAGGAAACGTCGGACCGGGCTTTGCTATGGTCGGACCAACGCAGAATTACGGATTTTTTGCTGATGCGGCAAAACTGTGGTTCTCGTTTGCAATGCTGGCAGGACGTCTTGAACTTTATACAATGATTATTTTCTTTTTCCCGGTATACTGGAGAAAATAAAACACAAATATAGGTAATAACACTATGAATGCTATTGAACTATCCGAGTATCTAAAGCCGATTGTTTCCGCCTGTCCGTTATGGAAAGACAAAAAACTCTGTATGGAACTTATCGCAAACCCTGTTGCCGGCGGATTCACCCAAAAAAAGCTTGCAGCAGAACACGAAAGGGTTCTTGCGGATTACAGTACGCTTGCAAAAACAAAGGAACAGCAGTGTAAAAGCCTTACGGTGAATGTGTATGAAACATCGCTGACATCTTCTTTGGACGAATACATACAAAAGATAGTCGGAAGAGCAGGTATGCCGGAAGATTCCGAAACATTTTTTCTTATTGTCACCGCTGGCGGAGACGGAACTTCGCTTGAAGTTCAGACGGCGTTAGCCAAAATAGCATTCGATATTGGCGGCGAATATTCGCAGATAATAAAAAACCGGATAACGGTTTTCAGACTGCCGTTCGGCACAGGAAACGACGGTTCTGACGGCAGAACCCTGCGTGAGAGTCTTGATTTGCTTTCTACAAACGCGCATTTTTCACTGCAAAAAGCCATCAGGGTTAATTGCCGTACAACAGACGACCAGGCAGAAAACGGCAAAGCTGACAGAAGCCTTAAAGTACTGCCGCCCTGGTATGCGTTCAATATTGCGAGTATAGGCATAGACGCGTTTATTACCCACATGACCAACAAAACAAAAAACATCTTTCCCGGTAATTTTTACAAAATATGGATAGACCTTGCCTGTATTTTTTACAATGTTATTTATCCGTCCGGCAAAGCAACAATAAAGATTTACAAAGACGGTCTTTTATCACAAACGCTTGAAACTTCAATCGTCTTTTGTCTGTTGGGAGTTTCGGGGCACAGAACATACGGCAGCGGTCAAAAAATAATACCGGATGACAGGAACGTGTGTATCACAAAAAAGATGAGTCTGCTCAAAAAGATGATGCTCAAGGAAAAGTTCAAAAACGGAACTCATGTAGACAACCCTTTGGCTTTTTTTGCCAATGCAGACAAGATAAGCGTTCAGTACGACAAAAAGATTTTGACCCAGCTTGACGGCGAAGTTCATCTTCTTAATCCGAAGAACTTTCCTTTGACAATGGAACTGACTGAACCGGTTATCCGCATTATAGAAAGCGATAATCTCCCGTATAATAAAGGTGCCGTACCTGTTTATGAATAAGCTTGTAATCCGTAAAGTTTTAAGTGCTATTGTTATTGTTCTGGTTGTAATAGCGGCTTTGTATGTGTATCTTGTGGCAGAACCTTCAACAATGAGCGAAGAAGTAGAAACTGCCGGAGAAATAGTTGAAGAAATTGCTGAAGAAGCTGAAACAGCCGATGATATTGACCCGATGATGATTCCGCTCTGCAAGGGTGGCAAAGACCACGAAAGACGTAATTACCACGGTTACAGCATTTGTTACCGCGAATCATACGAACAGGCGGAATGGGCTGCGGAATGTTTGACACGTGAAAAACTGCAACGAAAAGTGAATCGGTCAGAAAACTTCAGACCGGATGAAGGTATCAGCACCGGTTCTGCTGATACATCGGACTATTACGGTTCAGGCTACGACAGAGGACATCTCGTTCCCGCCGGAGACATGGGCTGGGACTCTGAAGCAATGAATGACACGTTCCTGATGAGCAACATGAGTCCGCAGAATCACAAATTCAACAGCGGAATATGGAACGATTTGGAAATGCAGGTTCGTAACTGGGCAAAAAAATTCGGAACAATCTACATTGTTACTGGACCGGTACTGGAAAGCGGCAAAAAGTACAAGGTAATCGGTAAGAACAAAGTAGCTGTTCCAGAACTTTATTACAAAGTGCTGCTTGCCCACACCGATTCCGGAGAATGGCAGGCAATTGCCTTTGTTATTCCGAATGAGGGTTCTGACGACAGTTTTATGGATTATACCGTTTCAATCGATGATGTGGAAAGTCTTACTGGGCTTGATTTTTTTGCTCCGCTTGAAGACAGTATTGAAAATAAAGTTGAATCCGAATATAGCCTAAAGTTTTGGAAAATCCGCTAACTTATCTTTTTCTTTATCAACACCGAGCCCGAACAAGGCAAAATCTCCCCTTACAGGATCATGGGGGAATACTTCTTTAAGCACATTCGTAAGTTCAACGGCGGTTTTTAAAATATTTCTGCTTTCAGGCGGAATCAGTCCCAAATTGACAGCTTCCTGCATTACATGAGTATCAAGCGGTATCAACAGGTCTTCGGGGCTGTACCATGTCCATAACCCTGTATCAACAGCAGAACCGGTTCTTACCATCCAGCGCAGGAACATGTTTATGCGTTTGTTTGAACATGATGTGCTGCCTGCCGGTACAACTTTACAGTCTTTGAAACACAAACATATAACGCTTGAAAGATGTATATCGGGATTAGCCGCTTTGCTCTGCCCGTAACGGCTTTTGAAAAACTCTCCCAAAGTTTTGTGGGTTTGCAGAATATGGCTCAGTGCATCAAACAATTGTATAAAGTCAGCATAAGAATAGAATCTGTAAAACTTCTTTTCAATATTGTTTTTGCAGTCATCAGGCAAAAATGAGGAAAGGTATATTCTGTCTTTTAGCCACCCTGACAGGCTTCCGTAGCTTTCTGCCAGTGAGAAAATGTATTCTATTTTTTTAAGGAACTGGTCTCTGCGCCCGAATGCCAGAACGGCGGCAATAAATGCGGCACATTCCGTATCTGTAACGGACGAATATTTTTTAAGCGAAAAACTTGGATCCCCGTCAAAAAAGGATTCATTTTCATATTTGTCAGCCAAAAAGCGCAGATAGTCCGCCAATTCTTTACAAACCATTCAAAATTCCATAACAAAAGCAAGTATAAAAAAGCCCTTCATCAACTATAACGGCCGATGAAGGGCTTATTAACTGACTAACAGTTATAAGACAAAGTCTTATTTGTACAAGTCAATCAGCTTCTGGAGATGCTCGTATCTGGCCTTTGCAACATCTTCACTCTTCTTGAAGAGGAAGTCAGCACGGTCAGGGAACTTGCGTGTAAGAGCTGAGTAACGTGTTTCGTTAGCAAGGAAGTTCTGGTAAGAACCGTCGCCTGGCTTTGAAGTCAATGTGAACGGATTCTTTCCTTCTGCCTTGAGGGCAGGGTTAAAGCTGAACAAGTTCCAGTAACCGGCAGCTACAGCTGCTTTCATTTCATCCTGGCAGTGGTTCATACCACCTTTAACTCCGTGCAATTCACAAGGAGCGTAACCAATGATCAATGAAGGTCCGTTGTAAGCTTCGGCTTCCTGAATTACTTTGAGAGCCTGTGCAGGGTTTGCACCGAGTGCAATCTGTGCTACATAAACATAGCCGTAGCTCATTGCAATCTCAGAAAGTGACTTTTTACCGACTTCCTTACCGGCAGCAGCAAACTGACATACTTCACCGATGTTAGATGCCTTTGATGCCTGTCCACCTGTATTTGAGTA
>DBWK01000105.1:2513-4299 GCA_002308875.1 Treponema sp. UBA1240 | reverse complement strand
CATCAATGGCAACAAAAGCCATCAAAGTGTAAGGAATACAAAATATGAATCACAAAGGGAAAATCCGATTAGAAACTGAGCGATTGATTTTACGGCGATTCACAATTGATGATGCTCCGGCAATGTATAAAAATTGGGCGTCGGATCCAGAGGTGACCAAGTTTATGGTATGGCCAACTCACAAGGATGTTGGTGTGAGCAGGTGGGTTCTGGACAGCTGGATTCCCTCATATGAAAAGGCTGATTATTATGTGTGGGCAATAACCCTCAAAGAAAACGGAGATGAACCTATCGGAAATATTCATGGACTCCCTAAGGACGAAATTGAAGCTGTTGAGTTTGGTTACGCGATTGGCAAAAAATGGTGGCATCAGGGAATTATGACAGAAGTTCTTCATACCGTGATTGATTTTTTCTTTGAACAGGTTGGAGTAAACAGCATTAGGGCTTATCACGACCCGAACAATCCAAATTCCGGCATGGTTATGAAAAAGTGCGGAATGAAGTATGAAGGAACGCTCCGCAGCGCCGACAGAAACAATCAGGGCATTGTCGACCAGTGCTGGTATTCGATTTTACGCAGCGAGTGGGAACTTAGCAGAATTGAACAGCACATATAGCATACTAAAATCAAAACCGCTTTTGCTGCGTGCGTGCGAGGCAGGGCATTTCGGCAAAAACCACGTTTACGGAAACTGCTCTATAGCAGAAGCCTTGTTCACTTATCTTTCGGGCGAACCAAACGAAGCGCTTATCAATCAGCTTTGCACACCGAAGTGCGGCCGCCATCTTGTTTGCCTTTCAGAGCAGTGGGCAAGCTTTATCCGGCAGAATTTCCCGGATGCTGAAACTTATGTGCGCTATCAAATGAAGAGCGCAGCTCATTTTGTTTTTCCAGATTTAGGCGGGCTTTCATCTGAGTTTGAAGTGCGGAAATTCGGTGAAAAAGAATTTGAAGCCAAGCCCTTTTCTCACGGAATGAATTATAAAAGCGCGGAAGACTTTGCCGCAAACGGCGCAGGCGCGGTTATCCGGTATGACGGCAAAATCGTTTCTTCGGCGTCTTCCTTCATCAGCTTTGAAAATGAAGTTGAGCTTGATTTTTCAACCCAGGAAGATTACCGCAGAAAAGGCCTTGCAAATCATTGCATAAGCGAAATGCTCAAGGATTGCGAAAAGCGCGGGCTTTTGGTTCACTGGGACGCGCAGACAGAAATTTCCAGAAATATCGCAATTAAGTTCGGCTTTGAACTGAACCAGAGCTATACAGTTTATATTGTTTAGGATGTGATTATTGAGGGTGGAAGCATCTTGTTCTGCTTCAGTCGTCCTTTACAACCATGAGCCGGTTTCTCTGATAATCCGGCATGAGAGTTTTTTGTGTTCCGCTTTCAAATGAAGCTTTTATGAGAAAATCATCTTCGTCGTACCAGGCGGAAGAAACAACACCGTAGCCGTAATCGTCGTGATAGATTTTTGTACCGGGCTTCCATTTTTCATACAGCGGGTCCGATTTTGTGGTTTTTGTGACAGCCGGTTGTCTGCTGAAAGATGAAGGAAGCTTGCCCAAAACGTCAATACCGGTTATGTCAATTTCTTTTAAGAAGCGGCTTGGCGAAACATACTCATATCTGCCGTAAAGTCGTCTTGAAGCGCACGTTGTAAGATACAGCTCGTCTTTTGCTCTGGTGATTCCGACATAAAAAAGCCGGCGTTCTTCTTCCAAATCCATGCCTTCTTTGTCTTTACGCGGGAAAACGCCTTCTTCGATTCCTGTGATGATAAC
>DBWK01000105.1:245-2456 GCA_002308875.1 Treponema sp. UBA1240 | reverse complement strand
GTGCGGTCAAGTTCAATATGGTCAAAAAAGGCTGTAAGCCCTTCAAGCGTTTTAGGGTAGAGCAGTGCACTGTTTGCAAGTTCCTGCATGTTGGCAACTTTCTGTGTTCCAGCTATCTCATCCTGTGCGGAATGATATTCTGCAAGCCCTGTAAGTTTTACAAGATTCTGAATAAAGTCCGCAAGCGTGTTTTCAGGCTGAGTCTGAGAAGTTGTTGTTCCTGTCAATGCGTCTGCTGCAAGGTTCGGAGTTGAAAACCCTGTGGAATCTTCATTTTCAGGTGTTGACGGCAAATCCGCAACAAGAGAGTCAATTATGGACAAAAATTCCTGCATACCCTTTTTTGCCTTTGTGGTAAGAGTCGGCAACAAATCCCGGCTGGCGGAAAGCAGACTGTATTTTTCAAATTCCAAAGAATCCGGGGCGTTGTATTTGGCGCGTGCATAGTCAATGATTTTTTGTTGTGTTTTGTCGCCGAGAGCTCTTGCAGGCTTGTTTACAATACGCGAAAAATGAATTTCATCCTTGGGGTTAAGGATAACGGCAAGGTATGCAAGAACATCCTTAATTTCTTCACGTTCATAGAATTTTAATGAACCGACAACCTTGTACGGAATCTGCTTTTTTACAAATTCCGATTCAAAGCCCAACGACTGCGCATTTGTTCTGTAAAGAACCGCCCAGTCGGAATAAGGGCAACCCTTTGCGGCGGCTTTTTTAATCAATTCGGCACAAAAAGCGGCTTCTTCATCCTGATCGGATAAAAATACAAGAGTCGGCTTTTTGCCTGTACCGCGTTGGGAATCAAGCGTTTTTCCGAGCCTGTGTTCATTGCAGCTTACAACATTTATTGCCGTGTCAAGAATCGGTGATGTGGAACGATAATTCCGCTCCAGTTTGATTATCTGCGTGTTCGGAAAATGCTCGCTGAAAGTGAGAATGTTCTGAACTTCCGCACCGCGGAAGCTGTAGATTGACTGGTCATCATCGCCTACAACGCATACATAGGTATCTGGTCCCGCCAGCTGCTGCAAGAGCTGGAACTGCGCAACGTTGGAATCCTGATATTCGTCGACCATGATAACATCAAAACGGTTTTGGATTTCAGCTTTAAGCACCGGATCCGTTTTTAGTATCTGCACAGGCAGCATTATTAAATCGCCAAAATCGACATTTCCTGTTTCACGCAATCGGGTTTCGTATTTTTGATAAACTTCCGCAAATTCCGGGTCGGTATTAATGCATGATAAATCATCATCCGGTAACAGACAGTAATCCTTTGCCCGAGATATGTCGTGCATAAGATGGGCGCATTGTACGCGCGTCAGCTCCGGTATGGTTTTGGAGAGAAGATTTACCGAGTCATCGTCGTCATAAACTGTGAACGAAGAAGCAAGCCCTGCGTTTTCGCCGTAAATCCGTAAAAACCAGGAACCGAATGAGTGGAATGTTCTTATCTGGGCATAAGAGGCTTTTTCGTTAAGACGGTACGCACGTTCCTGCATTTCGGAAGCGGCTTTTTTTGTAAATGTGACGGCAAGAATTTTACGCGGATTTACGTTGCGTTCACCTATGAGCCATGCGATTTTTGTAGTAATTACGCGGGTTTTGCCCGAACCTGCCCCCGCAAGAATAAGCAAAGGAGAGCCTTCGTGTATGACCGCCTGTTTTTGTTCGGGATTTAAGACACTGAGATATTTTTCGGATTCCATCTGCTGTTATTTTGAATGTGCTTCCAGCTGATTTTTTACATGTACCAGCAGTTCCGAAGGAGAAATAGGTTTGTTCAGATAATCGTTTGCGTTAGTTTTTACCAATGCTTGAAGAACATTGTCGTCTTCTACACCGGTAAGAAAGATTGCAGGTACATTTTTAGTAGACGGATTTTCCTGCGTCCATTTGTACAGTTCGATTCCATCCATCTCCGGCATGCAGACATCAAGAATCAGCAGGTCAACACTGTTTTCGGACAGATAACTAATAGCTTCTTTAGCAGAAGATACGGATTTAACTTCATAAAATTTTTTTAATGACGAAGTTACATGAACTCTTAGTACGGGATCATCATCTACAGTTAAAATCCTTGCCGGGTTATTCATGTCAAAAACCTCACATTTTTGTATTCATCTGCGGAACAGAATCTGCTCCATGAACATTATAACGTAGTATTCATTTTTTTGTAAACAATTCTTTTGCGAAGCAAAATAATTG
>DBWK01000105.1:0-201 GCA_002308875.1 Treponema sp. UBA1240 | reverse complement strand
GTAATTCTTTTTTGTATACAAACCTGTGTAATATCAGGAATTTACAATAGTGAACAAAAACAATATAGTGTTGAGAGAAAGGATTTGGTATGGCAGAAAGTTTTTCGGCGGTTAGTTTTCAGGTTGTTGTTCTTTTCATTTTAATCGGAGTTGGATTCATTCTGACAAAATGCAGATTTCTTACAAAAGAATGCGTAAACG
>DBWK01000037.1:4903-9562 GCA_002308875.1 Treponema sp. UBA1240 | reverse complement strand
TAAAAGATTATGTCTTTGGGCGTTTTTGCCTCTAGATATTTTTGATAAATCTCGTCGAGACTCATACGAATCATGTCGTTGTAATAATCGGGGTTCTCAAAAATCTTGCGGATTTCTATCATGTCACGCGCATTCGAGAACGTCATCTGACGCAGCGTAAGACCGCGCTCTTCATAGATAATCTGAAGCATCGCGTCGATGTCTGAATTGTCGAGCACGAGAAAGCTTTTGGGGTACTGCACGGCGTTTGAATCTTCCTGCAGCACGCTAACGCAAAAGCCGTGAAAAGTGGAAATATAGCCTGTGTCGTTGTCGCCGGTCAGCTTGCGGATGCGCGAGCGCATTTCGTTTGCGGCCTTGTTGGTGAAGGTGACGCAAAGAATGTGCGACGGCATGATGCCGACTTCGTTTACCAGATAAGCAAAACGGTGCGTCAATGCGCGCGTCTTGCCCGAACCTGCGCCGGCGATTACGCGCACAAAGCCTTCGGTTTCTGTTACGGCTTGTTTCTGTTCCTCGTTCAGTTCATCCAAAAGCATTGGTTATTTTAAGCCGCTCCACATAACTGCGGAAGCATTCCACAGGGCTTCCGCATGCCAACCTCCGTCTGCCCACGGAACAAACCAGCTTGCAACCATCTTTTCCTGCGGATCCATCAAAAGCGAACATGCGCCTGCACCCTCATGAAAGAACGAACCTTTGCTAAAGTGACAGTCCGCGGTCCGGCGCGTGTCAGGACCGAGAGCGTACATACGGTACACACCGCCGGCACCCCAGCAGTTGTCAAGTATATCGGGTGTTGTGTAGTTTTCGGTCATGCGGTCAATCGCCTTGCGTCCGATTACACGTTTGCCGTCGTCCGCATATCCGTTGTTTATGAGCATTCTGCCGAATTTGTTCAAATCTTCGGTACATGACATCAATCCGCCGCCGGTTGTAGGCAGCAAATCCCAAACATGGAATTCTTTCCGATCAACAGGCTTGCCAAAATGATAACCGGCAAGACGACTGAGATACTGTTTGTCTTCATCGTCCTGAATATACAAGCGTGCCGCAACATTCTTCGAAACATCGTCAGGAATGAGTCCAGCCTTGAACTCATACGGAAAGAAGGAAGAACTCATTCCGCACGGATCAAGAATAACCTTGCGAATAAAGCTTTCCGCACGCATGGTAGAAACACGGCTTATAATTTCGCCGAGCAGTACAAAACCAAAAGAACAGTATGCCCATTCCTTACCGGGCTTGTTGAACATTCCGCTTTTTAGCGAGTTTTCAACCCAGTTCTCGCCTTCTTTTGTTTCATCAACAAAAGTCCATGGCTCTACATATTCATATGGAAAACATCCGCCGTCAGGATAAAGCCCTGATGTGTGTGTTAGCAGGTGCGCAATAGTAATGCCGTTGAACGGCGCTTTGTCAAATTCCGGCAGAATATCGCGGACCGGCTGGTTAGGGCGGATATAGCCGTCTTCAAACAGCTTAAACAGTGCGGTTGAAGTAAAAATCTTGGTAATTGAGGCAACGCCGCGGATTACATCGGGCTTGAGTTCCCGCTTGTCGCTTTCTTCAAACGACTGTTTGCCTATTGCGGTATTTGCAAAAACCTTGCTGTTGCGGCTCAGTGTGTAATTTGCGGACTGAATCCAGCCTTTTTTCATAAGACGCTGAAAATGTGCGTTAAGTTCATCAAGTCGGCTCTCATCATAGTCGACATCTGCCGGTGTAAAAGGACATTTTGCTTTTGTAATCATAAAATCTTCCTTGTTTTTTTCTGTATTATACCAATATATACATAAACTGATGTTTTTTCCATAAAGCAACACTTTAATTCGTGATTTTTCATTTATTGATACTTTTTTATCTATTTTTTTGAAAATTCACTTGACTTTTTGGAGAAATTTGCCGATAACTTAATTGGTGGAGAGGGTTAAAAAACCTTTCGGAGAAAAAAAAGTGAAAAGCAGAATAAGTTTAACAAATAAAAAGAATCTTATTGCTGTATTTTTAATATCAATATTAATCCTACTGCAAACTTCCTGCGGAGGCGGTGGAGGTGGCGGCGGCGGAGCAGCTACCGGTGATCCGGGAGCATCAGCAGGTTCTTCCACAGGAACTGGTACATCTTCGCAAATCTCACAGTCAGAAGATCCCCTGATACCTGTAGCCGCAAGATCCTCGGACACAAGCGTATCCTTTAAATTTACACAAGCCGAAAACAGCCAGGCTCTTGCAGAAATCTATCCAAATGATTTACACGGCAGCATCGATCCCAACTCGGATCCAGCTTCACCGACAATAATTGTTCCATATCCGCAAAGCGCACTTTCTGCCGAACCACAACTTAAACCGACAGTTACTGTTGCAAACGGTGCAAGTATCAACGAAACTCTTGATTATGCCAACTATTTTGATGACGCAAATCCTGTTCAGTTTACAGTAACAGCTGAAAACGGCACATCAACAACCACATACACAGTTGATATGCAGCCTATGAACGAAACAACGCACACAATCACATACCTGCCGGGACTGGATATCAGCGGTAATTTTATCAGTAACCCTAACCCGTCAACATACAGCGAAGAAACTACATTTACACTCGATACATCAACCGGTGTGACAACATTTAAAAACTATGCTTTTGAGGGCTGGTATGAGGACGAATCATGTACAGGATCTCCTGTAACAGGCTGGGCAGCAGGTACAAAAACAGATAACGTGACACTGTATGCAAAACTCAGTTCAGCCCCTTATGTTGACACAACAAACAAACACATATACGCAAACGGACACGACCTTGATGTAGAATCAAATACTTCTATCTTTTATTATGACACAAACAACAACAGAATTTCCCTTTCTACAGTAGATTCAAATTACAGCGATTTTACCAATTACGAAATTTTCGCTGGAAAAGCCAATGATAATGATTCAAGCAACATCGGATATTATGTAGGATCAAGTACAATCAAAATATCCGGCGGAACGTTCAAAAACGTTTTCGGCAGCAATGACGACAACCAAAAAGCACCTTTGGCCGGTGGCTCACACATTTATGTAAAAGGCAATCCTGTTATTGGTAACAATGATAACAGCGGTATCTGGCTTGCCACATTCACCGACAAAAAAGCCCTGATTAACGGAAGCTTAACTTCTGTACAACCAATAACACTTGTAGCGGCAGGGGCAACTTATGACGGTTTGGCTGTAGCAAAGGCTGATAACAGCAATTACACAAGTCACGAAAAATTCCAGCTTTTAACAAGTTCCTGCTCACATTCTCTAGCCGTCAGAACTAATGAAAATGACTCAACAGAAGTCGTAGTTGAAGGTAACATTGCGCTTCCTTCAAACTCCAAAATTATCCGGCATGGTGATTACTTTACGCTCGGCGATGACCACATCAACTCAAACGGTACTATTTTCAGCGTTTACCTTGGTACCAACGGAGCACCTGATAACACAACATCCGGCTGGTTCACAATCCCCGATACACAATTGCAAAACGCTGTACTTGATATGGCAATTCCGGCTGATAACGGTGCAAACGTATATCTTGAAGCGGGTAGCGTTTCAACCAATACACATCTTAAATATGTACAGTTCAAATCTCAAAACGGCGATTTGTCTGCCCAGGCAGCCTCGGAATTTTTGGCAGGTATCAAGTTCTACGTTCAAAGTGGAAGTGAAATAACAGTAAACGTAAATATGCAGACTGTTCCGTGGGATGATATTAACGCGGACGAAGGCTACACATACTTTAACGGAAGTTTTTACAAAGCATACCCTGCATTAAACGGAAACAGCAACATTTCATGGACAACTGCCTATAATGAAGCAAAAAAGAAAAGCTTCAACGGCCTTAAAGGTTATCTCATGACGATTACTTCAGCAACCGAAAACTACTTTATTTATGACAGGGTTTTCGGCGATCAAAACGGAACAGCATGGCTCGGAGCAACGCGCGATACAAACAAACTGGGAGGTTTTGATGCTGATAAATGGGAGCACTCTTCCAGCGGTAAATGTCCGGATGATACATGGAGATGGGTCTGTGGTCCTGAAAGCGGAAGAGAGTTCTACAAAATAAATTGGAACTCAGCCGGAAGCAAGGCAACCGGAGTTGGAACAAAACTTAATAATATGTATTCCAACTGGTTCGATGGTACATGGAACAACACACACTACATTGAACCGAATGCCGACAGCAGCGGTAGTGAAAAATGCGCGCAGTATTGCGGACGAACTGAAGATGGCCAAAATCTTTTCAAATACAAATGGAACGATTTGACAAATTCCGGATCTTCAAACTATTCTCAGTGGATAGTTAACTGGTACGTTGTAGAGTTTACACCCTATGGTAATCAGGTGCCGGCTAATCGTGTTCTTAAGGCTGACCACGCTTATACACTTAACTAACACACTTACAAATTCATAATTACGGGCTGCCCACAATGGGCAGCCTGTATTATTGATTTTTTGGAGTTTTTTGAAACACTATATTGACTTTTTAGAGATTTTTGCCGATAAATAATGTGGATGAGAGGATAAAGTAATCTGACAGAAAGGATAAAAAGTCCTTTTGGAGAAAAAAGTGAAAAAAACAAGACGTTCAGTAAATAACAATTTTTTTGTAATTTTATTTTCAATCATATC
>DBWK01000037.1:4711-4851 GCA_002308875.1 Treponema sp. UBA1240 | reverse complement strand
GCCGGTCCTGATTCTGCACCAACACCAACATCCACATCTACATCACAACCTGCTGAAACTGTTCCTTTAGCCGATTTATCTCCAGAAGCCGAAATTATCAGTTTTAAATTTGAAAAAAACGAAAATCCTTCCGCACTTTC
>DBWK01000037.1:2360-4659 GCA_002308875.1 Treponema sp. UBA1240 | reverse complement strand
ATATCCTTTTGGTAAACTTGCGGATACACCTGAACTTGTACCAACAATAGAAGTTTCTGAAGGTGCAAGAATCATAGATGTAAGACAGGGCGACAACAGTATATCAGCACCTTATTCCGCAAATTATTTTGATAATTCAAATTTTGATAATCAAAATCATGTACAAATAACTGTAAAAGCTGAAAACAATACAGAAAAAGTCTGGACAGTAGATCTTAATCAAATGGCATCACATGTCCATGCGATCCATTATGAACCTGCCGGAATCGATTATCAGCATTATCCGACAGAATTCAGTGATGAAAGTGACTTTTTACTTGAAACACTAGAAAATTCACAAACTTTACCGACATACAACAATTATTATTTTGTTGCCTGGTACGACAATGAATCCCGTTCCGGTTCTCCTGTTACACAATGGTCAGCCGGCTCAAAAACTTCAGATGTTACATTATATGCAAAATTACAACCTGCACCTATGGTTGACACAGTACATCAAAAAATATATGCCAACGGCATCCCTGTTACCGTACAAAAAGAAGGTGACAGAACCATGGTTCTTTTTAACGATAACGGTAATAACAGAGCTCTGAATACCATAAATTCCACCTACCCTGATGACTATTCAGGTTACACGCTGTATGCCGGAACATCAAACAACACTGCTTCATCCAATATAAATAATCCTTTATATGGATATGACGTATCTGAAGGAAAAATTACAATCACCGGCGGTACACTTGAAGATGTATGGGGCGGTAACAGCGGCAGCAACACACCTTTGCAGGGCGGTTCCAATCTGTATCTGGCAGGCAGTCCTGTTATAGGTGATGAATGTTCAACCGGTATAAGACTTCTAACATTCTCGGACAACGTAGTCTTTGCGGAAGGCACCATATCATCTGCTGACAATTCGATTACTTTGGTTGCGCCACGTACAATGCGGGATTCCGACATAGTAGTAAAATCAAGAAACGGCAATCATGCCGCTCCCGAAAAATATAAACTTTTAAATAGTCACAGAACCAGCAGTATTGGATTAAAAACTTCCGATACTAACGTTGTTGTACAGGGTTCTATAAGCCTCCCGATTCAACCTATATGGGTAGAAGGCGGTCACTATTTTACGCTCGGCGAAGGTCACGTCAATTCAGAAGGCACAATATTCAGTGTATTTGTTAACAACGGTTATTTTGAAGTTCCAGAAACAACTATGGATAATGCTGACTTTGACATGGCTATCCCGGCAGGCAATGGTGACAATGAATACATCGAAGGAAACAGTCTTACAACAACGATGCATCTTCAGTATATTCAATTCAAGTCAGTAGCAGGAAATCTGTCATCAGAAACTGCTTCACATTATTTGGCAGGTATCAGATTCTATGTTGAAGACGGACAAAGGATTACTGTAAACGTAAACTTGCAGACAGTTCCATGGCAACGTATTAATGAAAGACAAGTAACTTATTTTAACGGCAGCTTTTATGAAGTTGTTTCAACCGGTCCTGCTGTAATGCATCAGGCTGTAAAAAGCTGGACAGAAGCATATTCCGAAGCAAAAGGAAAAACATTCAATAATCTTAAGGGTTATCTTATGACCATAACAAGCAAGGCCGAAAATATGTTCATCTATGACCGTGTATACTCAAGAAATACAGACCCACAGGATGCCAGAGGCTGGATTGGTGCAACACGTTGCCAAAAATCTGCAACAAAAGATCCGGACTCTTGGACAGTATCAGCTTTTAGCGATAAGTGGATTTGGGCTTGCGGTCCGGAAGCAAATACAGAATTTTGGACTACCGGCACAAACGGGTTTATTGGAAATAATTTTGCATCATGGGATAACCAGAATTGCAGGAACAGAAACAATCTGTGGGGGCATGGAAGGAAAGACAAAGGTCCTCAAGACGGACCAAACTATCCAACTGACATCAAATACTGGCCTAAAAATGCCGATGGTACTCCCAATTATCCAAAATGGTACAAAGCTTGGTCAGAGCCTACAGGCGGGTCAGAAGGATACGCACAGTACCTTGGCGTATACTGCTGGAACGATCAGAGCAATGCTCCGGCACCTGCAAATACAGATCAACTGAACAAGGTTCCTACCAGCTACATAGTTGAGTATACCATTTACGGAACACAGCAACCGGAATATCCTGAATTAAAAGCTACACAAAAATATTCAAGACCAGCTGGCTCATCAACACAACGATAATATAACCAAACCGTAATTACGCCGGAACATTGTTCACAGTGTTCCGGTTTTTTATATAAGTCTTTTTCCCTATTC
>DBWK01000037.1:1904-2293 GCA_002308875.1 Treponema sp. UBA1240 | reverse complement strand
CGATATTATATATAAGCGAGGGGATGTCGCTGTTTTTTAAGCAAAAGGACATTGCGTATGAAAAAACTTACTTACTTTTTAGTGACTATTCTTGTAATTCTGACGTTAACGTTCACAGTCTCCTGCGGAGGAGGAGGCGGCGGCGGAGCAACCGGTCCGGCAGCACCAAGTTCAACACCGACTAACACTTCATCTGCACCCGTTTTATCATCAGCTGCTGATGTTGTAAGTTTTAAATTTGAAAGATCTGAAAACGATCCTGCTCTTTCCGCTCTCTCAGATGATTTGACAGGTAATTCTCCTGACAATCAGAACATCATCGTTTCTTATAATTATGGAACACTGGACGCACAACCTTCACTCAAACCGACTATCAAAGTTTCTCCGTC
>DBWK01000037.1:0-1856 GCA_002308875.1 Treponema sp. UBA1240 | reverse complement strand
GAATCTCCCGCAGATTTTTTTAACAATTCAGTTTCTTTTACTGTTAAAGCTGAAAACGGAAATGAAAAAGAGTGGACAGTATCTCTCGAAGAAAATGCCCCGGGTGTATATAATATCCATTACTATAAAAGCCCTACTGAACAGATAATTAACAGTCCTTTTCCGGCAACTTATAATGAAAGCGAAGGTATAAATTTTATTAATTATACTTCTGAATATAACAAAGTTTGTTTAAATAACTATTATTTTGACGGTTGGTGTGAAGAAAACGGCTCATTGGTTAACAGCTGGGGTGACGGAGATAAAACCGGTGATGTTAACCTTTATGCAAAATGGCGGCCAGCTCCTTATGCGGATCTTACAAACCACAAAATTTTTGCGAATGGTCTTCCTGTTACCGTTAAAAGCAATGGTTCCGTAACAATGGTATACTTTAACGATGCAAACGGAAATGAAAAATCCCTTTATGCCGTTAATGAGAACTATACGGATTTTACCGGTTTTGATCTTTATGCGGGAACATCTACGGATAATTCTGATAACATCAATTATTCAAATTCCATCATAAACGGTAATATCACTATTACAGGCGGAACTCTCAACAACATTTACGGTGGCAATGAGATTTATCCATATGCACCGTTGGGAACTTCTACAATCGAGCTTTCCGGCAATCCTGAAATAGGCGATAAGAACAAAAAAGGTATAATACTCAGCTCTTTCACAGAAAACACCGTAAAAGCCAAAGGTAGCATTACTAATGCGAATGGTGAAATTACGCTTATTGCTCCGGCAGGTATACATGCCGGAACAGATGTCGTACAGGAAGCAGGTGCTACCCCGGCAGTAGCAAACTATACGCTAAGAGACAGTTTTGGTAATGAAACTATAGAATTGGTTTCGGCCACAAGCGGGAACAATCTTGTAGTCAAAGAAAGTGTAGGACTGCCTGATGTTATTGACATAAACAACTGGGCAAACGATCCTGTAGACGGATCTTATTTTACGGTCGGTACTGGACATATTCATTCCAATGGTACAATTTTGAGCATCGGCGTAGAGGACGGCTTCTTTAAAGTACCATACACCGAAATACCAAATGCTGACTTTGATATGGCAATAAAGTATCCCGGCACCAGCCTCAACGAATATCTTGACGGAACAGGTCTCGAGACAACTTTGCGCCTTAAATATATACAGTTCAAATCCATTGCCGGTAATATCAGTGCTGACGATGCATCAGATTTTCTTGCAAACATTCATTTTTTCATTGAACCAGGCAAAACTCAGGTAAAGATAAAACTCAATCTTCAGACTGTTCCATTGCAAACAATCACAAATGCAGGTGTTACATATTATAATGGAAGTTTTTATAAAATTGACCAAACGCAAAAAACCTGGAATCAGGCTCGTGATGCAGCTCAAGCAACCACATTCAATGGTCTTACAGGCTATCTTATGACTATAACTTCGCCGATTGAAAATATGTTTATCTATGACCGTGTTTACAAAGCACAAGGAATAAACCAATCAAATGCAAGAGGTTGGATTGGTGCAGAAAAACAGGATGGTATATGGAAATGGGTATGTGGTCCTGAAGCAGGAACACCTTTTTACGAACATGATTCTTCAAAAGCAAATCCTACTATTGCCGGTAGATTTGCAGCATGGGACAGCTTTAAAGACAGAATGAGAAACGGTACTTGGAGTCTTTATCCAGAAATGCCAGGAGTTGATAATAATGGTAATGCGCTATACACAAGAAGTAATGAAAGCGCAAATGTAAACACTATTATAACACTTGCGGGTAATCACCTTAACGATAAATGGTTCTGGCCTGATGAGAAAAGGGGTAA
>DBWK01000061.1:19180-23368 GCA_002308875.1 Treponema sp. UBA1240 | reverse complement strand
GACAAAAAGCATAAGAATCTGAAAGATAACATCTATAAGCGGAATTATATCAGGACGTGATTTTATCTTGTGCAGAGGCTTGTGGATCATAGCAGTTTACCTCTTCCGCTCAGTCTTATCATTATGTCGGAGGAAAGGGATTCCATTTTGGCAATGTTTTTATTCACTATCATAACAAAGCAGTTATAAAACAATGTTGATGGAATTGAAACAAATAGTCCTGCTGCGGTTGTAATGAGTGATTTAGCAAACGCCTGAACAAGCTGAGGCTGGTTAAGCGCTGCATTTCCGGCGGTGAGGACCTGAAACGCGTCGATTGTTCCGAGAACAGTTCCCAAAAGGCCGAGTAGAGTGCTTATGTTTGCGATGGTTGCAAGTGCTGTTAAAAAATGTTCCAGTTCGGGCAGCTGGCGGTTGATTTCGGTGTTTACGGCGTCTTTTACGTCGGTATCGGGATAGTTGCGGAACTGAATTGTTTTCTGCATAACCATGGCGCAGGGTGTTGCTGCCTGTCCGCATGTAAAGTCGGCGTGTTCAAAATCGCGCCGTTCAATCATGGCGTTTACGTGTTTTATAAGTTCGCCGTCTTTTTTTGTGATTGTTCCGAAATATCTGAGTCTGTCGATGATGATATATAATGCAAGCACGGCGCAAATCAGAATCGGAATCATCATAAAACCGCCGGTCGCCAAAAAGTCGTACATTTTTACCTCCCAAACCTTTTACAGTCTATCATCGAATACTTATTTTGAAAAGGGCAGAGAAAGCGTTTTGCGTGTGCAGCAAAACTTCGGTATTGAGAGAATAAAAAAAATCGTTTATTCTTATCTATATGGACGAAAAAGAAGTTTGGGATTTTTTGATAATAGGCGGTGGGGCTGCCGGTCTTACTGCTGCACAATACGGTGCAAGAGCAGGACTTAAAACGGCGGTTATAGAAACCGCTTCTGCCGGTGGACAGGCGCTTTTAATAAATGATTTGGAAAACTATCCGGGGCTGTTTCCGACTGTTTCAGGTTTTGATTTTTCCAGCGCCATGGAAAAGCAGGCAAAGGCTTTTGGGGCTGCTTTTTACACCGCAAACGTTGTTTCAATCGACAAAAAGAACGGCGTTTTTTATGTTTCGGCGGAAAATGAAACATTCCTTTCCAAAACACTTCTTTTGGCGACCGGTGCATCTCACAAAAAGCTTGATATTCCGGGCGAAGCGGAGCTCGCGGGCAGGGGAGTTTCTTACTGTGCATCCTGCGACGGTCCTTTTTTTAGGAACAAAGTTGTTACGGTAATAGGCGGTGGTGATGCCGCATGCGATGAAGCGCGGTATCTTTCTACAATCGCATCTAAAGTTTACCTTGTCCACAGACGCGGCGAGCTGCGCGCACAGGCCGGCGTGGCACAGAAAGTTGTTGAAAACCCAAAGATAACTCTAATGCTCAATCAAAGCCCTGTTAGAATAAACGGAAACGGCAGGGTAGAATCCGTTCTGCTTAAAAACACACTCACCGGTGAAGAAACCGAACACAAAACCGATGCGGTTTTTATATTCGTTGGTATGATACCTCAGACTTCGCTTGTGGAATTTATAAAAAAAGATTCCGCAGGATACGTTGTTACCGACGAAAATATGCAGACTTCCATCCCCGGTCTTTTTTGTGCGGGCGATGTGCGCTCCAAACCGTTCCGGCAGGTTGTAACCGCGGCAGCTGACGGAGCTTACGCAGCTTATGGGGCTGAAAACTATATCAGGAATATGGGCTGATTTTGTGCATTTCCGTTCTTTTGGCAAAATAACCGCTGTTTGTCTTATTTTTGTCTGTCTCTTTTCATGTAAAAAAACTACGGTTATTTCGGATTATTATGAAGATACTTATCCTCAAAGCGAAGAGGATATTTTTCTTGAAACAATCAAGGAAGATGAAAACCTTACATTCTGGAGTGATTATCCTGACGAGCTTTTGGCGGAAGAAATCATTGCCAGAATGAGCGATGAAGAACTGCTCTCGCAGCTGTTCATGTTCGGATGGGCCGGTGAAGAACCGAGCAAGCTTGTTACGTATTGGGTTGAAGAACGGAATATCGGCAGCATAAAGATTTTTGGATGGAATACGGACGATGTAGAACAGGTTGCAAAGAACATTTCCATTTTGCAGGCAAAGGCAAAAAACGGTCGTTTTCAAATTCCGCTTTATGTTGCAACGGATCAGGAAGGCGGCTGGATACGCCATATAAAGGGAACTTCCAGTGACACGCCGGGAAATCTGGCGATAGGTGCTTCCGGTTATCCCGCCGATGCCTATTATTCCGGTTATTATATTGCAAAAGAACTGCGGGCATTAGGAATAAACATGAACTTTGCGCCGGCAGTGGATTTGTACACCAATCACGATTCTACGGTAATAGGTCCGCGTTCATTCGGCGAGAATGCGGAAAAAGTTGCGGTTCTTGGGGCTGCTTTTGCCAAAGGAGCGGAGTTTGCCGGCGTGTTGTCCACTGCAAAGCATTTTCCGGGACACGGCGACACAGGTTTGGATTCCCACGGTCAACTGCCGCAAATCGACATAGACAAAGAAACCCTTATTAACAGGGAACTTCTGCCTTTCAAATACTTGATCAAGGAACACATACCGGCAATAATGTCGGGTCATCTTGCTTTTCCGCAAATTACCGGCGATTCGTGTCCCGCTTCACTTTCGCGTTACTTTTTAACTGATATTCTCAGAAACGAGCTTCATTTTGACGGTTTAATCGTTTCCGATGATATGATGATGAACGGTGCAACTACTTACGCCGGCAGCCTTTCCGCCGCATTTACAATGGCGATTGAGGCCGGTAACAATATCCTGTGTTCGTCAACTACTCCGCAGATTAACGCTGAGCTGTGGAACCGCAATATTGAGCTCATGAAAACTTCCGCTGATTTTAAAAACACGGTGGTAAAGTCGGCGGAAAGGGTTCTGCTTTCAAAGCTCCGCTACTTTAAGGGTGAAAATCCTGTTCCGCTGTTTCCTGATATGGATGCAATCGATTCGTCTGTACCTGACAAGGAAGGCACTTCCTTCTTTTTGGAGCAGGCATGCCGTTCCATAACACTTTACAAAAAGGGTACTTTTCCGTTAACGGCGGAAAATTGCGGCAAAGTGCTTATTGCCGGTCAATTTCAGGAGTTTTTTGACGAGGGCGTAAAATATTTTCCGAACGCAAATCTGTTTTTCTTCCGCTATCAGCCGGATACAGATGAGCTAATCGCTTCGGTGGATGCAATACGGCAGCAGGCCCGGTACTACGACACGGTTATAATTCTGGTGGTAAATCCGACCGGTGTGCGGATTGCAAAGGAACTTGCCCGGACAGGTGTAAAAACAGTAATCATTTCGGGGCTTTCGCCTGTTCCGGTGATGAAAGGTTTTGACTGGGCAGATACAATTTTAATGTGCTACAGCTATTCGCATTTTTCGTTCAAGGCTGCATTTGCTTGTCTTGGAGGCGATTTTGAGCCGCAGGGTGATTTACCTCTTAAGGAAGAATAGACATGGGAGACTTTGTACTTAAAAGAGTAGACCATTCTGCCATGCAGAAAGCGTACTCATTTGTTTTGGAACATGAGGCGTTTTGTGTAACACTTTCTTCAGAATTTGCGCAAAATTCACAATTCAAGGCTGTTTACGCCGTTTACGGCAAAGCGGATATTTGCGGCGTTATTACCGTTAATTCATCCGGTTTTGCGCTTCACTGTCTGCCGGATGTACAACAGCTTGAACAGGATTTGGAATTTGTCCGAAGTCTTGAAAAAGCACTTGGTGCGGAAAAAATCAGTACTATTATGGGAGAAGAAGCTGGTACAAAGCTTTTGCAAAGGCTTTATCCCGCACATCCTGACTGCGTTTGGGACTATAATCTGCTGGAATACGGCGGGGCAAAGCTTGATTTTACTTTGCCGGTTGGTGTTACGCTTAAAAAATGTGCCGCCGGTGATGAAGAAAGCCTTTATCCCCTGCAAAAGCAGTATGAGCTTGTGGAAGTTCTTCCGCCGGGAACGGAACACAATCCTGCAAGGTGCCGGCTGGGGTTGCAGAAATCTCTTGAAAAGCAGATTGTGTTTGCGCTTTTTGCGGATGAACGTGCTGTTGCAAAAGCCGGAACGAATGCTATCGGCACAAATTTTGCGCAGATAGGCGGAGTTTTTACGGA
>DBWK01000061.1:12849-19023 GCA_002308875.1 Treponema sp. UBA1240 | reverse complement strand
GCAAAGTTTTTTTATAATAGTTGTCGACTTTTATTGAAAGCTCTTATATTATCAATTGTATGAATATTAACATTGAGAAAGCTGTTGAACTTTTCATCAATTCTCAAAAATCGCCTTTTAAAACGAGCGATATTCTGGGTTTTTTAAAACAGCTTGCTCCTAACATTGATTTTAAAAGTTATATTCCTCAAATAGATGAAATTGTTTCGATGAATCCTGATATTCTTGAAACGGAAGATGAATCCTATATTTCAAGACAGGCTTTGTTTTTGGGCAAATACTTTTCGATTGTTCCCGACCGCTTTGAACTTCAGAATTCGGTGCTTATTCCCGGTTGCAGGTGTATTCCCTTTGCCAATCCCGATTTTTTCCCCAGCGATTACGTTTTTACGTATAAGGGAAAAACGCTGCCCAAAAAAATAATTACTCTGCAAACAAATGATTTGCTAACGTATTACAAATTTTTCGGTGAAGAGTTTATTCCGCACTATTTGTCCTATGACAAGGCAAATTCAAATTATGACTTTGTGAACAACAATTATGAGCTTCCGGGCAAGCTTAATGTTACGGCTGTGGATATGAGTTCCGTTTACGGAGAAGGCGGCTTTGAAAGCGGCTGCCGTCTGCTTTTGAGAATGACCGGATGGGGGCCGCCGGTATTTGCCGTTGAAACACTGATAGAAAAAAAAGACAATCCTTTTGTGTGTTCGCCTGAAGATGAAAAGCGCAAAGAATGGCAGAACAAATTTGAAGAATGTCTGCTGCGGGTTTTCAACTCCATAGGACCGGCTTCTTCAATAGAAGAACAGGTTGCTTACGCGTTCTTGTACGCGGGTCAATCCCTTTTTAAAAAGGACTGTTCTTCTTTTTGGGAATATTTTTCTGCTTCGCAAAAGGTTGAACTGTGTGAATACGGCGTAGAAACAAGATTGTGGCGGAAAAACGAAGAGATTTCTCTCTATGACAAATGGATGCCGCAGGAAGTAAAAGAAGCTGTTCCTGACGTTGAGCTCCCAATGCTCTCAGCGTTCATGAACTTTTCACAGAATTTTATAGATGTGTTTATTTTTGATTCACTGTACAAAAAAGAAACGAACTGTGCTTCCGTATTAAAAAAATTGTTCCCGCCTGAAACAAAACTTTCAACAAAGGACAGGCTTTTTTGTTTGTTGCACTTAGAGCGAAGACGTGCTATAATTTCACGCAATTATAATTGGTTTGCTGATTTTGAAACCGGTAAACTCCGTTCGGAATTACTGGATTTGTATATGGCGCTGTTCGCCTATATTGACGAATTGGATTCCTTGGGTTTTCAGGGTCAATTACCTCAGCAGCCGTTATTGATTCTTTCCCAGCTTTTCGGGCATGTCGCACGGATGTTGGAATCTTTGGTATTTCCAGTTTCTTTGAGCGATAAGGACTTATCCGGAATGAAGCTTTCTCTTGAGGGAATGCAGTTTACGTTTGAAGAATTGCAGGATGAACTGTCTGCGCCTATACAAAAACTCAGGAAAGATAAATTCACCGTAATTAACAAAAGGAGTGAATGTGATGACAGAAACAAAGAACAGTAAGGAAGTTATAAAAGCTCTTATAAAAAAAGGCGGTGTTTATTTTAATATAAAAGGTGACAAGCCTGAGCTTATTTTTAAGAGTGTGCTGGAAACAGCGGAAATACCTGCGGGGCTCGCAAAAGACAAGCTGTATCAGGAATTGTGTCAGCGTGAAGAGCTTATGACAACTGCTGTTGGAAACGGAATTGCAATTCCTCATCCGCGTTATCCTCTTTTTAATGACGAAAACGAACAAAGACTGATTGTCTGTTTTTTGGATAAGCCTGTAATGATGAATCCGCCGGACATGAAACCTGTTTATGTGTATTTTATGCTTTTAACTGCAAATACAAAAACACATCTTATGGTTTTATCACAGCTGGCGTTTTTGTTCCAAAAACCTGCTTTCAGACAAATACTTGAAAAAAAGCCGACAGAAAACGAATTGTTGGAAGCAATAGACAATTGTCTTGTTCCGTAATTTTTCTGTTTGTTAAAATTATAACTGTTGCATTTCAGGTTCTGAAATAAAACAGATGTTACAGGAGATAAAAATGAATGTAAAAGGACTTGAATCCGTAGCTCTCTCCATTCGCAGTTTGTCGATGGATGCTATTCAAAAAGCAAATTCAGGACATCCTGGTTTGCCGCTGGGTGCAGCAGAACTTGCCGCTGTTTTGTACGGCGAAATCATGAAACATAACCCTAAAAATTCAAAATGGGCGGACAGAGACCGCTTTATTCTTTCTGCCGGACACGGTTCAATGCTGCAGTATTCGATACTTCACCTTGCCGGATACGGCGTAACAATGGACGATATTAAAACATTCCGTCAGATTGGCTCTCACTGTGCCGGTCACCCTGAGTATGGAATGGCTGACGGTGTAGAAACAACAACCGGTCCGCTCGGACAGGGTGTTGCAATGGCTGTTGGTTTTGCAATCGCCGAAACAATGCTTGCCGCGCGTTTTAACACTGCTGCGCACAAAATTGTTGATCATTATACATATTCTCTTGTTGGTGAAGGTTGTTTGCAGGAAGGTGTTGCTTCTGAAGCAGCAAGTCTTGCCGGTCATCTCCAGCTTGGAAAACTCATTGTTTTTTATGATGAAAACAAAATCAGTATTGACGGTTCAACCGACATCGCATTCACAGAAGATGTAGCAAAACGCTTTGAAGCATACGGCTGGCAGATTTTGCGCGGCAATATGTATGATATGAAAGGAATTGCTTCTCTTGTTGAAAAAGCAAAGAAAGACAAGCGTCCGTCACTCATCATGCTCAAGTCCGTAATCGGAAACGGTGCTCCTACTGTTGCCGGTACTGCAAAAGCACACGGTGCTCCACTCGGACCTGATGGTGTTAAAGCTGCAAAAGAAAACCTGCATATTCCTGCAGATGCCGAATTCTATGTAGCTCCCGAAGCTACCGCATATTTTGCCGAAAAAGCAAAAGACTTTGAAAAAGCAAACGCAGACTGGGATAAGCTTTTCAGTGAATGGTCAAAGGCAAATCCTGCAAAACGTGCCGAATGGGATGCTTACCAGGCTGGAAAAGCTGTTGCCGAAGTTGACCTCCCTGTATACAAGACAGGCGATTCGCTTGCAACACGTAATGCTCATGGTGCAGCCCTCAACGTAATGGCTAAGCGTTATACAAACCTTGTAGGCGGTTCTGCTGACTTGCAGGGACCTAACGTAACTGCTCTTAAAGGCGAAACAGACTATACTCCCGAAAACCGCGCCGGCAGATATATCCGCTTTGGTATCCGTGAATTTGCAATGGCTGCTATTTGTAACGGAATTACACAACATGGTGGTTTGCGTGCTTTCTGCGCAACATTCATGGTTTTCTCCGATTACCTGCGTCCGGCATTGCGTCTTTCCGCTTTGATGGGACAGCCTGTTGTTTACGTACTTACCCACGATTCAATTTACGTTGGTGAAGACGGACCTACTCATCAGCCTATTGAAACTCTTGCCGCTTTGCGCGCTATCCCGAATACACAGATTCTTCGTCCGGGTGATGCTGAAGAAGCTTCCATCGCTTGGGAAATTGCAATGGAAACAAAGAACAAGCCTACATGTATGGCACTTACAAGACAGGGACTTGCTGTTTACGAAAAGGAAGACCCCGATTGGAAGAATACGGTTCGCTGCGGTGCATATATCGTTAAGAAAGGTAGTGAAACTCCTGATGTAACGGTACTTGCTTCCGGTTCTGAGGTAAATCTTGCGCTTGAAGCTGCAAAACTTGTAAAGGGCAAAACAGTCCGCGTTGTTTCTGTTCTTGACCGCGAAGCATTTATTGCTCAGCCGAAGGAAATAAAAGACGCGATAATTTCTCCAAAAGCAAGAGTTGTAACGGCTGAAGCCGGTTCTTCAATGGGTTGGGATTACTTTACGGCAAGTCATGACGATGTATTCTCAATCGACAGATTCGGTGAATCAGGACCAGCTGCAAAGGTTGCCGCACATCTTGGCTTTACAGCTGAAAATCTTGCAAAGATTATTGAAAAATAATCAGGCGTTACTGAAATAAGAACTTAAATAAAAAAGCTGTCCTAAAAGTTTAGGACAGCTTTTTTTTAAGATACACCCACATTAGTAAGGCATAAAATTGTCGGTTGCTTTTGCCCTTACAAGGTGAACAAATGTATCAGGGTTATTCTGAATAAAAGTGTCAAAATCCGTTTCAACTCCGCATTCAAAAACCGCTATCTGGCAAATACCGGATTTGTCAAAGTATGGAAAGAACACGGCTTCGTGGCTGAAAACCCACTGTTCGGGAAATTTTTCGTCACGGGTTTTTATCGCGCCAAAGTAGAACATATCGGGTTCAGTTGAGGCGAGCACAAAAAACAGCGATTTAAGCATGGAAATGTCGTAGCCTGTATTTTTAATGTAGCCAACGTTTTTTCGTACACCGGAATTGTCGTTTGATGTTACTGAAGAGAACGGTTCTATAAGCACGTCAGTGCCGGCTGTTATGGCATCAAAGTCTTTGTCCGTTGCTGCGCTGATAAGAGCTGCTGCAAGATTTCTTGTCCAGTTGAGTGAGGCAAAAACCTGCAGGTCGATTTCCGGGGGTTCGTACATTGTGTTCTGAACATTCACCGTATGCCGTTTCAGCGGCTCAACCCTGAGATAGTGCTCGTTGAGATTGTATGTAATTCCGTCTGCAATCCATTTTGTAAAACCGCTCTCATCAACACCCAGTTTGCCGGGCGTTTTGCTTCTGCGCTCATTTGTGGAAATTGTTACAGGATTTTTATTTTCATCGTAGCAAGTGTCCTGCAGGTATTCAAAACGTGGCAGATTTTTACGTATTTCAGAAATCATATACTGGTTGTTGCCGTATTTGCGTGGATCAAATTTTACGTAATCCCACGGAATAACATCGTAGGTAAGTTCATAAAGCTCGCTGAATGACAGGGTAAGTATATCTTCAAACTGCAAACCTACAGGAATATTTCGTGCAACGTAAGAATTGTATATGATTAAATCCGCTCTGACCTTTGGTCGGTCGGGCTGTTTGTCCGGCAAAAGCTTTATGTATATGTTAGGGTCGTTCAAAAAGAAAAACCGGACTTCTTTCATTGTTTCGGTTTCGGCGTTTTTAACAAGTCTCCAGCTTCCTGCAGCGGTATAATCGAATGTGTAGTCTTCTTTTCGGGGTGCTATGGATATGATTATTTCGGATTCCGTTACTTCGCTTTTGATTTGGAATACCTGTCCGTATGAGGTAATCAGGTTTTGGCTTTCTTTTGCCGTCAGTTCCGATTTTGGTGCGAGCAACCATGATTCGAGCGTGTTTTTGCGAATTTCAGAAGAATCGGGAATGGAAAGCACGTCGGGAACTTTTGCCGTCAAACTGAACGGTACGAATATACATATTGCAAAAATGAGCAAAATTGCTTTTGAATTCTTTTTCATCATTTGTTTATCGGCATTTTAAACCATTTCTGTTAGCGTGAAGTTACCGGTTATCTTACTTCTATTGTTATACGGTCACTTTCGGTTTTTGTTTGTACAACCAAAGTATGTGTACCCGGTTCGACCGGCATATACCAGCTGAAAGGACGGTGGCTTGTTCCAAGACTTTGTGAATCAACGTACAGTGTTGCTTCGTCCTCGCTTCCGCCGGTTACGTCGATCCGCAGCTGTTGTTTTTGTTTGGGCATATTTGTATCAAAAAGGAATACGCTTCTGTCCTGCGGATATGCAAAACGGAGTTTTCCCTGATAGTTCAGTGCTGCATTTATGTTTTTTGAACCGATCCAGCGCTGGTACTCGTCGGGATAGTTTACTTCAAGCTGCCCGTTTTTGATTTTGTGCCAGTCGCATGATTCCAGTTTTTGTCCTTTAAGTATGAATTCTTCCGTTGTTGCGGGGCAGTCTTTAGTTGCAATCTTACCAGACAGTGCGCAGATTTTTTGCTTGCGGTACAATTCCGGTTTTTCAAATTTGATTTCTGAGCTTGGGGCGGGGTTTTCGCTTTCAAGTGTGTCCAGAATCTTACGCACAATTCCCGCCGGAATTGAACTTCCTGTTTCGCCGATTACGGTTTCGCCGGTAACGTTGCCCATCCAAACACCAACTGTGTATGTTTTTGTTGAACC
>DBWK01000061.1:0-12783 GCA_002308875.1 Treponema sp. UBA1240 | reverse complement strand
ACTTTTGCAAAGCCAAATCCCAGTGAGCGCGCATTTTTGTCGGACAGAATGTCGCAAATAATCCGTGCTGTGTCGTTTTTATAGATTGTGTCCGCTTCGGGTGCGGCAAAAGACGCGGCTGTTTTTTCAAAAGTAAGGACAGGAAGTGTGCCGTCTCGTGAAAAAACGCTGAAACCCCGTACAAGCTCATAAAGCTTTACTTCGCCAGCACCGAGTGCAAGTGAAAGTCCGAGGTTTTCCCGGTCGTTTTTGAGCGAGGCAAAGCCTAGTTTTTGAAGGAGCTGGAAATACGAATCTACGCCTATGTGATAAAGCAGGTAAACTGCAGGAACATTCAGGCTTGAAGCAAGGCATGTGCGCATAAGCTGCGGACCGTTAAAACGGTTGTTAAAGTTTTGCGGAACATATACCTGTTCTGTACCAAAATCGGAAGGAATATCAGGCAGAACGGTATTCGGCGGAAAACCGTTTTCAATTGAGTAAGCATACAAAAACGGTTTCATGGAACTTCCCGCCTGATTACGTACTAAAACACCGTCAATCTGGCCTGTGCCTTCTTTTTCAAAGCTTGTGCTGCCGCACCACAGTATTATTTCGCCGGTTTTATTGTTAATTGCGAATGCGGCGCCGTCCGATACTCTTGCTCTTGAGTATCTGCTGACTTCCCTCGCAATGGAATTGGCTGCATCGTTTGTGAGCTTTGAATCGATTGAAAGATAAACATCAGGTGGAATAAGCTGCTTTTTTTCTTTGTACTGGTTGCATACCCAGATGATAAAATGCGGTGTTTCTGTTGGATAGTCGTAAGCCTGTGTAGACGGAACAAGTTCTATGTATGATGCCGGACGGCGCGGAATTAGCGCAAGTGTTTCAATCTGTTCCGTCGTAAGGCTGTGAATTGAACAAGCGTAAAAATTCCGTGCCGCACTGGTTATTCCTTCTGTTCTGTAACCGAATGGAATATTGTTCAGGTACAGTTCAAGAATCCGGTCTTTGTTGAGTTTGAGTTCTATGCGGATTGCGTTTACGGCTTCCGTTATTTTGTCTTTTATGGTTGCCTGCGGCTTTTTTCGGGGAACAACAAGTCGTGCAAGCTGCATTGTTATGGTTGAAGCGCCGCTTACTGTTCTTTTGTTCGTCACGTTCTGCGTAAGTGCCCGGAATACGGCTCCCGAATCCACACCATGATGGGAATAAAAATTCCGGTCTTCAGCCTTTATGAATACATCCCGTATTTCAAGCGGTATTTCCTTAAGCGGTGTCCATTCCCTGCGAACTCCGTCTTCAAGGCTCATTACAGAAAGAAGAATACCGTTGCGGTCATAAAAACGCGTACTGTACTGACGGTTTTCAAATTTCTTCAATTGTGAAAAAGGCAGCACTTTTAAAAGGAGAACGATTATAAAAAAAAGCAGCAGCAGAGAAACCGGCACAAGTATAAGCACCCGAACCGGTTTCTTTTGAAAAAGTTTATTCAATAATCCAGACTTTTCCGTTGTTTCGTCCAAAGACTTCGCTTTCATACATACATTCTGCCTGTGTTGCAGGAGTCTGGTATTCGCCCTTTCTTACAGCCCTGAACAGGAAATCTACCTGCTGTCTGCCTGCCGGGAAGATGTCCCAGAAATACTGGACTTCGCTGTCGTAGATTGTCTGGCTTGAAAGTCCCCATCTAAAGTCATAGTATGTGTCTTCGTCTTGTTCTTCTTTTTCGTATTCGGACTTTGTACCGGTTGTTACAAACGCTGCGTTCATAATTTCAGCACCGGCAGGAATCGGTACACGCATTGCGACAAACGTTCTGTCGCGTGTGGAAGACAGTGTGATTTTAGCCTTGTATGTTTTTCCTGCTACAAGTTTGTTCTCCGGTACGAATTTTCCTGTAGCGAGGTCGATGTAATCAACAAAGACCGAGAAGCCTTCGTCTCTCGCATACTGTTTTTCAGGCGGGATGGCGTACTTCATTGAGATTGTGTAGAACAAGGTTCCTGTTCCTTCTTTGTTCATAATGACAGGAAGTTCTTTTTCTGTTCCGAGTGATTTAAGAGGTTCTTCGTTAAATGTGAGAACAGTTTCTTCCGGAAGGGCTGCTACACCTTTGAAGTGTGCTTTTGCAACGGATTTACCCGAAATAAGAGCTTCGGCTGTGAAGTTTGTATCTTCAAGATTGAATGCTTTTATGTAGGTATCCAGTGCATCAAGAACTTTTGCCGTTGTTGCGGTAGATTTCCAGAAACCGTTGCCGGCTTTCTGCAGTTCAAGAAGCTGGTATACGAGCCTTCCGTTTATTTCATCATTGGTGTCGAGCTTTGAGAAGAATTTTAATGCCATTGCATAGGCTTCGGTTTCACCGGAGAAGTAGTACCATGAAGACCAGTAGCCTTTGCGTGTTGTAAGGTCGATTCCCCGTGTTGTAGGACGTGTATATCTCTTTATTTGCTTTGCAACTTCTTTTGCGTTTTCGGTTTGTCCGAGTTCAAGATACATAAGTCCTGCATAACAAAGTTCTGTAATATCACTCTTTTCGCTGGCAACTATGTTGTGTACCCTTTCCATCGGGATTGAGAAGCCCAGACGAACGAGAACATAGTTTGCGTATGCGTAGGCGTATGGATTGTTTTCAGTACTGTAACCGGCATCTACCATTTCAACTGCAATATAATTTGCAAGTGCATTCAAATCGATTGAAGACGGAATCTTTATGCCGGAGTCTTTTGCCGCAGCAAGGATTTCGCCAATTCTCATCGTAACAGGAAGTGATGTGTAATTGCCGTTAGGCCAGTACGGGAAGCCTCCGTTTGATTTTTGAACTTTGCCCCAGGCTTTTAATTCTTTTTCAATTACTTTCTTTGGATTTGAAACTTCGGAGTTAAGTCCGAAAACTTTTATGTAATCACCGAAGTATACCATCGGAAGAATTGCCGCAGAACGTTGTTCCATACAACCATAAGGATAGTGGAACAGATATGTTACTGCTTCTTTAAGAACACCTAGCCGGCTTGGATCGAGCGTTACGGAAAGTGTTCCCATTCCGTCTGCGCTTGCCGGAATTATGACAGTTTCTTTTGCTGTGTTGTCGTCTTTGTTTGCGGCTTTTTTGCTGTTGCCGGTTGCTGTCTGACCTACTGTTGTTACGGTCTCAAACATATACTGTTTTTCAACTTCAAGCGGTTTAAGAATGCGTTCGTTTACCAGTGAAGATTTGACAGTGAATTCCAAGGTGGCAAAGCCGCTCTGTGTGGCTTTTATCGGGAACATAAGCGGAAGTGTGCTGTTTGCAGGAACAGTGATTGTCTGTTCAGTTTTTCCTGCGTTTGCAATGTGTCCGGGTTCTTTTATGTAACCGTCTTCTTCCGCCGGTTTTCCTGTTTTTTCAATACCGTCGTAGATTGCAAGCGAAACTGTTACGCTTTGCGCTGTATCCTGCAGGTTTGAAATAACAACACCTGCTTCGCTGTTATCGCCGACGCGCAGTTTGCGTGGAAGTACATCACGTACGGAAATCGGATTTGCTACGGATATTTCGTCTTCTGCTATGGAGAAGTGGGCGTCCTTTGCACCGATTGCTGTTACGCGGTATGCGGTAAGGTTGTCGGGCCATGTGAATGTGCAGGTTGCTTTACCGGATTCATCCGTAAGCAGGTACGGTTCAAATACCGCGGTAGCATCAAAGTTTTTGCGCTCCTGCATTTTTTCATCGTCTTCGCCGTCAGCGTCGCCGCCGAAAAGGTTTTTGGATTCATAAACAACCGGGTCTATGAGCAGTGAGCGGGAATCACCGCCGTATATGCACAGCGGGAAGTAGTATTCGTTATAAAAGTAAGTAACAGGATTTGGAACGTGGTAATTGATAAGATCAATAACGCCTCTGTCTACTGCCATAAGTGTGAGTTCCGCACCGCTTAATGGTTTGCCGTCCTTTGTTGCTGTCAGTGTAAGGGTGGCTTTTTCACCAGGCTGGTAGGTTTTCTTATCGGAGGCAACCTTTATATCAAATGATGCTGCCTCAGGATTTATATGCAGGGCTGTTACGCCGAAGTATGCCTTTGGTTTGTTGAAGTCAGGCGAGTCGTAATCCTGTGCCGGGTCACCGCTGCGCTTTGAGAAGGTTGAAAGTGCTACATAAACGACAGGCAAGTATTCTTCTTTAATTGGAATTTCAAGGACTGTAACGGATTCGTTTATGTCCAGAACTTCTTCGCTGAAAATGCCTTCGCGTTCAATCGTAAGCAGGTATTTGCCTTTTTCAAGCGGGCTTTGAAGCATAACGCTGGCTGTGTCGCCGATTTTGTATTCGTCTTTGTCGCTCAAAAGTTTGAGTTCTTCTGAATCTTCTCCGTAGTAGTACCAGTCGGAACCGGTTACATACATTCGGCGTTCGGTGATTACTTCGTTGCTTTTTTTGTCTTTTGAAGTCATACGGACAATGTATGCGCCGCCTTTCTGCGGTGTTACGGTGAATGAGCCTGAATCTGCAAGAGGAACGGTCTGAACGGAATCCGTTACCATTTCCTTTACCCAGCGTGTATTGATTGTACCGCTGTAACCCATCTGCTGAACGGTTTTCCATTCTTCGCGCAACAGCTCTACGGTTATCTGCTGGTCTGCTTTTTTTGACGGCAGCTTGTCTTTTGAAGGAGCTTCGCCTTCGGGTGTTGCAAGAAGATAGTTGAATGTAAGTTTTGTACCTTTCTTTGGATAGCCCTTAATACCGTTGGGTGAAGAAAGTCCGATATAATACTGTGCTGGGTGGACTGTCGCAAATGCTGTTGCAGTAATTTCCTGATCACCGGCATCTGTTACGCTGATTTCAGCACGGTATTGGTAAGGCATACCTTTAAGTCTTTCTGAACCTGTTTTTGAAGATACGGACGCTTTTCCGGCTGTGTCCAGAACACCGTCTTCAGAACCGATGTACGAGCGGTAGTCATATCCTTGTATAGGACCAAATCTGTATTCGTCATATTTTTTGTCCGCAGGACGGAACCAGGTCGGCTCCGTAAACCAGGACGCGTGATAAAAACTTCCTGACATGCTTCCGCCGCCGAGATATTCCGCGGAAACCTGTGCATCCACGCGGTCGCCTCTTGTATATGTAACATTCGGTATTGAAGCTGATGCTGAAAATCTAAGCCGTTCAAAATAGGCAACCGTAAAACTTATTGATTGCTGTGAATTTGAATCGGTTTTTGTTGCTCTTGAGTATTTGATAACATAGTCGCCGGGTTCCAAATCCTGAGGAAGCTTGAATTTGTGCCAGAAGCCTCCTGAAGAGCTTGTTTTGCCCTCAAAGGAAGCAATTTCCTTTCCCTTCCATCTGTCTTCGCAGATTGAAATTTTGTACGGACCCGTGTATGTGTAAAGTTTTCCAAGTTTCTGATCCCTGTCTATACCGCGGAATGTGACGCTTTCGCCGGGTTTATAAAGACCTCGGTCTGTAAAGATGAACGTTCGCATCTTTACTCTTTCAGCATCTTCAGGGTAAGACGAAGAAACTATGTCATAACGCCAAATGCTTGTAAGGTTTGCTCTGAAAGCTACCCTGTCCTGTTCTTTGGTAACGTCCAGATACAATTCGTTATTGGAATTCTTCAGCTGGTTGTATCTGCCTTCAGGAATCTGAATGACGGCGATACCTTTTTCGTTTGTAGTGCCTTTGCACAAAACTTTGCTGGTGTTGTTGAATACGGATTTGATACCGTCCCTGTAGTCAACAAAACTGGCTGTAACCTGCGCATCTTTTACAGGTGCGCCTGTTTCAAGTGAAGTTACCATTGCAACAAGCTTGTTGAATGCGTAACGGACAGTAACGCCGAGGTCTGTTACCTGAATGAACTGGTTGTTGTCCCGGTCATAAGTGTCGCCTTCATCACCCCATGGATCTTTAACTACCATGTTGGCATAAAAATCAACATGACCGTAATAGCGGTCCGCAACTTTCTGCAGGTAAGGCGTAAGGTCGACAGTATGAATAATCCGCTTGTTTTTTTGAGCAGCGGAAGGATTTATTTCAAAATAATCATTGTTTACGGAATAACCTGAACCTGAATAAACATTCTGATATTCAAAGGCAATTTTGGGCGAATACTGTGCTTCAAGAATTCCGGCTCCATAGTCCTTAAAAGACGCGTAGCTCAGTGCGGCCGGAACTGTGATTTCAAGCTGTTCTTTGTCAGAGGTTTTTCTTCCGTATATGTCGCTTATTCCGTCAGGAATAGTCATGGAGTATGTCTGCTCAAAAGTGACCGGAAGTCCGTAAATTATAAGTTGTCTGCCTGAAATTTCGATATTGTCTTTTGTTATCGCCATTGCCGGCTGTGTTTTAAGATTTTTTGCAATGTATTCAACGTTTGATTCATCAAGCTGATGTGAATACCACAGGTATACCGGATTTGTGTATTTGCCGTAGCTGTGTGCATAAGTGTTTGTATCGTTCAGGGTAAAGTTTTTTAAGGTATGAAACGATTCAATTACTTCGGTACTTGTGCCGAGGTAGTCTTTTTCAGATTTTGCACCCTCTTTTAAGATTACATTTACATTTATGTTCTGCGGAAAGTTTTCTTTTACCTTGAGCAGTACCGCATTTTCATTTTCAATGGCGGAAGCTGTGAAAGAGTATTCTTTTCCTGATTCGTCCGCGATTGAAATAAACGGCGTGATAACTTTTGTATTTACAGGATATGAAAAGAAAACCGCAATGTTGGAAGCTGCTTTGAGCGGAACATCGTCCTTGTCTATGTATTTGCCGTCTTTTATTTCATTATATCCCGGAACGACGGACAGCATTTTAAGTTCTTCCGTTCTGAACGAGAACTCTGTTTGTCCGGTGATTTTTTCTCCTTCTTTTGAAGTGAGGTTTTTGTTTACTGTAACCTTGTATTCTCTCTGGGGAATGATTTCGTCTTCGCTTTCAAAGCTCAAAAGACTTGTTCCATACCAGCGGAAAACACCTTTCAGTTCCGGTTCAATTTTGAATACATCGGACTGATTTGACGGTGTTCCCAGTTCCTGAAGAGCTACAACAGGTTCAGAAAACTGTATATAAATTGAAGGAAATTTTACTTCATCGGGCAGTTCGCCGTCGGGTTCAAATGCAATAACTCTAAAACCCGTGTCGTCCTGTGAAGAATTTGAATCCTTTGCGGAGGCTGATTTTTTATTGCAGCCTGCAACCAATAATAAGCAAATGATAAAAGCAAAGGCCTTTATGCCCGTGTATAATGAATGTTTCATAAAATTATACTACAGTATCGAGTTTTTTTTGTAAATTATTCCACAGGTTAAATTCGCAGTGTAAGGAAAAACACTTGACTGCTGTGTAAAAGTGTCGGATATTTAAGGAATGTCAAAGAAAAAAGATTCTTCCGTTGTGTATCGGTGCGCTTCCTGCGGTTATACGCAGCCGCGATGGCTCGGCAGATGTCCCGAATGCGGCGAGTGGAACAGTTTTGAAGAATGTTTTTCGCAGCCACAGGCAAATGTCCCGTTTTCGGGGCAGGGTCCGGCAAAGCCTGTTCCTTTAAAGTCCGTTAATCCGATGGAATGTGCCCGCCTTTCTACCGGAACAAGTGAGTTTGACCGTGTTCTCGGCGGCGGGGCGACGAGATGTTCCGCTGTGCTTATAGGCGGCGAACCTGGAATCGGTAAGTCCACTCTTTTGCTGCAAACTGCCGCACTGATTGAAACAAATGGCAGAGTTCTGTATGTTTCGGGCGAGGAATCCGCTTCGCAGATTCGTTCCCGCGCGGACAGGCTTGGTATATCGCTCGAAAAAATCGACATTCTTTCGGCTTCGCGACTTGAAGACGTGATGAGTGCTTTAAATGACTTGAATCCAGTATGTGTAATAGTTGATTCCATTCAGACGGTGTACAGTCCTGAAGCCGGACTTATTCCTGGTACTGTTTCGCAGTTAAAGTATTGTTCCAACGAGCTTATAAGCTGGGTAAAAGAACGTGATTCCGTTTTGTTTATTTCGGCACATGTTACAAAAGACGGCGGAATTGCCGGACCGAAGGCGTTGGAACACATGGTTGATACTGTTATAACGTTTGAGCGGAATTCGGACGATGTACGGTTTTTACGTGCGCAAAAAAACCGGTTCGGTTCCGTAGATGAACTGGGTATTTTTTCGATGGGTGAGCATGGTCTTGTTCAGATTGAAGATCCTTCTTCGATGTTTATAACACGGAGAACAGGTGCTTTGCCGGCAGGAATTGCTGTAGTGCCTGTTTTTGAAGGTTCCCGTGTTTTCCTCGTAGAAATACAGGCTCTTACGATTCCTGCAAAAGCTAGTATTGCCCGAGTTTTTTCCGAAAAGATAGAATCAGCAAGGGTCAGCCGCATTGCTGCCGTTTTGGAGAAAAAGCTTGGAATAAAGCTTAGTGAATATGACTTGTATGTTAATGTGGCAGGTGGTGTTCGCATTTCAGAAAGTGCGGTGGATTTGGCACTTGCCGCCGCTCTGTATTCGGCAAGAACGGATTTGCCCTGTCCTCAGGGATTGGCTCTTGCCGGCGAAATAAGTCTTGCTGGTGAAATTCGTCCGGTTGCGCGTTTGAAGCAACGTGTAAAAACGGCACAAACACTCGGTTTTCCCCGCATCCTTGCACCGGAAGATTGTGAAGGTGTTACAAAAGTTCAGGATTTAAAAACCCTGATTAAGGAATTATTCGCGAAGTAATCAGTCTGCGCTGTCCGCAAGCTTGTATTTTACTTTGCTGTTAGGTGGTATTGATTTTATTATCCAGACGTTTCCGCCTACTATACTGTTTTCGCCTATTACGGTGTTGCCGCCGAGAATGGTTGCGCCAGGATAAATAGTAACATTGTCTTCTATAGTAGGATGCCGTTTTTTGTTCTGGAGTTCCTTTGCCACACTCAAAGCTCCCAGTGTTACACCCTGATAGATTTTAACGTTGTTTCCGATTATGCAGGTTTCGCCTATAACAACACCTGTTCCGTGATCAATAAAGAATGATTCGCCGATTGTTGCACCTGGGTTAATGTCAATACCGGTTTTACCGTGAATGTATTCGGTCATTATCCTCGGAATTATGGGAACACCGTTCTTTTGCAGAAAGTTTGCAACTCTGTACACAATTATTGCTTCCAGTCCGGGATAAGAAAGAATTACTTCTTCAATGCTCGATGCGGCAGGATCGTTTTCAAGGGCGGCTTCTGCATCGAGTTTTGCAAGACGGCGGATTTCGGGAATGTATTCAATTAATGACAGAACCGTTTTTTCCGCAAGTCCGAAGCAGTTAGTCTGATTTTGCTGCTGTGTTTTGCATATATATAGAAGAGCTTTTTTTGTTTCTGTTGTAAGTGTTGAAACTATGCGGTGAACCCGTTCTCCTGTTGAATATTTGAGATTTGTGCGGTCAAGTGTTTCCGCGGTGGAGAATCCCGGAAAAATGAGATTTTGTATATCTTTTAAGACTGAAATAACCGTTTCTTTGTTGGGAAAATTCTCAGCTTCGGAAAAATTAATTCCGCCGTAGTTTTCGTAAGAGTCAAGAATACTGTCGACCATAGTGTCTATCGTTTTCATAAAAATAAAATATCCTTTTTTTTTAACTTCATCAATCTTTTTCGTTGACAAAAAAAATAAATTCTGTTAAATTCTGCAAACCTATATTTCATAAATTGATTGTTAGGGTGTTTATAAGGCATTTGCCTCTATAGCTCAGTCGGTAGAGCGCAACCATGGTAAGGTTGAGGTCAACAGTTCGATTCTGTTTGGAGGCTCTTCCGCTTTAAGGCATGTTTTGTAAACATGGTAAAGTATAAGTTAAGGGGAATCGTATGGCTTCCAAGAAAACTGCGGTAGAAATTATCGCACTCCAGTGTTCTGAATGCAAGAGAAAGAATTATACCACTCAAAAAAACAGAAAGAATATTCAGGGAAAATTGGAACTGAATAAATACTGTCCGTTTGACCGCAAACATACTTTGCATAAGGAAACAAAAGCAAAATAATGCTTAAAAGGGCGAATATGCGTATTCGTCCGTATTGATAAAAAATTGTTTTTTACGATTTTTTATCAATATCTTAGGTCAGTAGCTCTAATGGTAGAGCGTCGGTCTCCAAAACCGAGTGTTGCGGGTTCGAGTCCTGCCTGGCCTGTAAAATTATTTGAAAAAATGAGGGCTTGAAATGGGCAAAATTATCCAGTTTTTTAAAGAAAGTTTTGCTGAACTGAAAAAGGTTGTTTGGCCTGGTGTTGATGACGTTGTTTCTTCAGTAAAAGTAGTTCTTATTTCTACTATCGTTGTTGCAGCTGTACTGGGTCTTCTTGACTGGTTGTTCGTTACCGGCATGAATCTTATTTTCTAGGCGCGGTAATGGCAAAAGGTTGGTACATACTTCATACCTTTTCCGGGTATGAAAACAAAATCGAAAAAACTATCCGTTCTCTGATTGAAATGAAAGAACTGGATTCTGACATCGTTCTTGATGTTAAGGTTCCGGTTGAAGATGTTGTTGATATTAAAGGCGGAAAAAAGAAAGTTGTCACCAAAAAATTCCTTCCTGGTTACATTATGGTAGAATTGGATCTTCCCGATCTCGGTTGGAAGAATACCTGTGCGACAATCCGCCGTATTCAGGGCGTAACGGGTTTTCTTGGTGTAAACGAAGCGGGACAAAAGCCACGCCCTATTTCTTCTGACGAAGCAAAAGCTTTGCTGCAGAAAGCAGGTGAAATCAAAGGCGAAAAAGCTCCGCGCATGAACCAGACTTTCTCTGTCGGTGAAAAAGTAAAGGTTATAGACGGACCTTTTGCAACTTTCCAAGGTACTATTGAAGAAGTTTCCCCTGACAAGAATAAGATGAAGGTTATGGTTGAAATATTCGGACGTGCTACGCCCGTTGAAGTTGGTCTTTTACAAGTAGAAAAGGTTTAATCCTTGGAACTCCGCTGCATATGCGGTGTTGTTCCTGTTTGGGAGAGGAAGCTGCCGTCGGCATAATTCCTCGCTACGCTGAGAAATCAGCCCTTACCAATAAAAAAGGAGATATTATATGGCAAAAAAGAAGGTAACTGCCGTTATCAAGTTACAGTGTCCTGCTGGAAAAGCGACGCCAGCTCCCCCTGTTGGTCCTGCACTTGGTCCTCACGGTGTAAGTGCCCCCCAGTTTGTGCAGCAGTTTAATGACCGCACAAAATCCATGGAGCCGGGATTGATTATTCCGGTTATCATCACTGTTTATCAGGATAAATCTTACACATTTGTTTTGAAAACTCCGCCTGCAGCTGTTTTGATTAAAAAGGCTGCCGGAATTGAAAAAGGTTCCGGAAATCCGTTAAAGGATAAGGTTGGAAAGCTTTCAAAAGAAAAGCTGGAAGAAATCGCAAAGACAAAAATGCCTGATATCAATGCAAATGATATTGAAGCTGCGAAAAAAATTATCGCCGGTACTGCCCGCAGTATGGGTGTAGAGGTGGAGCGGTAGTATGAAACACGGAAAAAAATATCGCGAATCACTGAAAAAGTACGATGCATCTCAGTCTTATGAAATGAGCAAGGCTTGTGCTTTGGTGAAAGAGCTCAAATTTGCAAATTTTGACGAAACAGTAGAACTTCACGTTTGTCTGAAACTCGGAAAAAACCAGACAGTCCGTGATACATTGGTTCTGCCTAATCAGTTCAGGGGTGAGAAAAAAGTTCTCGTTTTCTGTAAGGAAGACCGGATTAAAGAAGCTCTTGATGCTGGTGCCGCATATGCAGGCGCATCCGAGTACATCGACAAAGTAAAAGGCGGATGGCTTGATTTTGACATTGCAGTTGCAACTCCTGACATGATGAAGGATGTTGGTCGTCTTGGTATGGTTCTCGGACGCAAAGGTCTTATGCCTAACCCAAAGACAGGAACTGTAACTACAGACATTGTCGCTGCTATTAACGAACTGAAAAAAGGTCGTGTTGAATATCGCGCAGACAAGGGCGGTGTTGTTCATCTTGCTGTTGGTAAGGTTTCTATGGATGCTGATAAACTTGCAGAAAACGCTTCTGCTCTTTTGTCCGAAATCAACCGTAAAAAGCCTTCTGATGCAAAAGTAGATTATATCCAGTCTGTGTCAATTAACTCAACAATGGGTCCTGGCGTCTGGGTTGACTACAGGGGAGGAGAATAATTATGGCAATGAAAGCAAAAAAACTCCAGCCTGTTAAGGTAGAAGCTATCGAAGCTGCAAAAAAATCGTTTGAAGGTTATTCAGACTTTATTTTTGCTGATTACCGCGGTTTGACAGTTGAGCAGATTACTGCACTGCGCCGTCAGCTTCGCGAAAAGAACTGTGAGTTTAAGGTTGTAAAGAACAATTTTGCAAAAATTGCTTTCAATGAACTGAAAGTAGAAAACGTTGCGGATTATCTTGTAGGACCGACTGCTGTTGCTCTTGCAAAAGAAGATGCAAACGAAATTGCAAAAATCATGTTCGATTTTGCAAAAGATGCACCTGCACTGATTGTAAAAGGTGCCTCAATTGACAACACGATTTATGACCAGGCAAAGATTGAAGCGTATTCAAAACTTCCTGGAAAGACACAGCTTATCACTATGATTGCCTGTGCCTTGAATTCTACAACACAGAAGTTTGCAGCTACTTTGCAGGCTGTTGTGGATAAAAAGAAGGCTGAAGGAGCTAACTAATCTTTCAGTATGACGGTTTTGTAAAAACCGTTTGAACATAAACAGGGTCAGGCTTCTTGGTAATCCTGCTGTCGTCCTGTCCCGTAAAAAAATAATGCCTATAAGGAGAAGATAATATGGCAGCT